>JASLIY010000192.1 GCA_030152675.1 Acinetobacter sp. | reverse complement strand
ATCCATCCGCCCGCGCGGACTGTCAGGCGACAGGCTGCGCATTCACATGCTTGATAAAAAAAGACAATGCGATAAGGAATACACGATGACTCATCAACAATACGATTATATTATTATTGGCGCGGGCTCAGCAGGCAACGTTCTCGCCACACGTTTAACTGAAGACAAAGACTGCAGTGTTTTACTTTTAGAGGCCGGTGGCCCAGATTACCGCCTTGATTTTCGGACCCAAATGCCGGCTGCATTGGCCTTTCCTTTACAAGGCCGCCGGTATAATTGGGCCTATCAAACAGATCCTGAACCACATATGAATCACCGCCGCATGGAATGTGGACGTGGCAAAGGGCTCGGCGGTTCATCCCTGATCAATGGCATGTGCTATATCCGTGGCAATGCCATGGATCTCGACAATTGGGCCACATTTAAAGGTCTTGAAGACTGGACCTATGCCGATTGTCTCCCCTATTACCGTAAAGCAGAAACTCGTGACATCGGCAGCAACGACTACCACGGTGGCGACGGCCCGGTCAGTGTCACCACCCCCAAAGCCAATAACAATGAACTGTTTAATGCCATGATTGAGGCCGGTGTTCAGGCGGGCTATCCGCGCACCGAAGACTTAAACGGCTATCAACAAGAAGGCTTTGGCCCTATGGACCGTACTGTGACCCCACAAGGCCGTCGTTCGAGTACCGCACGCGGTTATTTGGATCAGTGCAAAGGCCGCAGCAATCTCACGATTGAAACCCATGCCACCACCGACAAAATCTTGTTTAATGGCAAGACCGCAATCGGCGTTGAATACTATAAAGGCAGCAGCACAACCCCGACCCAAGTGCATGCCAAACGAGAAGTCTTGCTCTGTGCCGGCGCCATTGCCTCACCGCAAGTCTTACAACGTTCGGGGGTCGGTGCCAAAAGTCTCTTGGATGAATTTAACATCCCAGTGGTACAGGATTTGCCGGGTGTGGGTGAAAACCTACAAGACCATTTGGAAATGTACTTGCAATATGAATGCGTACAACCAGTGTCTTTATATCCCTCTTTGAAATGGTATAACCAACCAGCGATTGGTGCAGAATGGTTATTCATGGGCACGGGCATCGGTGCCAGTAATCAGTTTGAAGCCGGTGGTTTTATTCGTACCCGCGAAGAGTTTGAATGGCCGAATATCCAATACCACTTCCTGCCTGTGGCGATTAACTATAACGGTTCCAACGCGGTCAACGAACATGGCTTCCAAGCCCATGTGGGTTCAATGCGTTCACCCTCACGTGGTCGCATCCGTATCAAGTCCCTGAATCCGCATGACCACCCAAGTATCTTGTTTAACTACATGTCGACCGAACAGGACTGGCAAGAGTTCCGTGATGGGATTCGGATTACCCGCGAAATCATGCACCAACCTGCACTCGATGCATATCGTGGTCGTGAAATCAGCCCAGGTAAGTTGGCAAAAACCGATGCTGAACTCGACAACTTTGTACGTGACCATGCAGAAACCGCCTTCCATCCTTCTTGTAGCTGCAAAATGGGTGAAGATGAGATGGCGGTGGTCGATGGTCAAGGCCGCGTGCACGGCGTGTCCAATCTGCGCGTGGTCGATGCCTCGATTATGCCCCTGATCATCACCGGCAATCTCAATGCCACCACCATCATGATGGCGGAGAAAATTGCGGATGTGATCCGCGGCCAACGCTTGGCACCTGCTACTGCATCGTATTTTAAAGCCGGTGATGCACCGCTGCGCCAAGCGCCGATGCGTGTTTTTGATCCTGCAACGCTGATCTAATCAATCGCGCTATTGTTCCTCATCGACTGCCCAAGTCCAACCGACTTTGGCAGTCTGTTGTCAAATACGAAGCAAAAAAAAACCCCTCAATCTGGGGCTGTGCCAAAAATTGGCAAAATGAGATGATTGATCACAACTGAGCTTCTCCCTATTCAGGTGATAAAACCAATGTGTCTAAGCAAATAATTGTTGGCTAAGTTACATTAAAAACCATTAAAAAACAACACTATAAATAATTACCCATCTTAAAAACCGCTCATTTCCCACCTCAAACCAAGGCAGCTTGAACTTACTTGTATTACAATAATGTGTGACTCATTTCTCGTAATTAAAGCAAGATCTTATAGTAATACGGAGCGACTCATTATCCTGATAAATGCAACATGACAATTGAGTTTTTATCTCCACCGAGCATGGCTAAAAAAAATGAAAAATAAATAAAAAATTCTGTTAAACAATGTTTTAAACATAAAAAATGGCTGTTTACACAGCCATTTTTAAGATATTCAGTACACTGCTCTGATGAAAGTTCAACCGTCACTAAAAACTAAAACCAATATTTAAATTGACACGATGCAGCCATTTGTCACTATTGATCGAATTGGTCGAGCTAAACCCCGTGCTATTGCTGGCACCACCAATAATGTTGGCATTTTTACCCAGCGTGTAGTCGGCCCACAGCATAAAGGGCGATGCAATCACCATCATGCCGGTAGTATTCATTTGCGAGCCAGCCCAATCACTGCGTTTTTTATCCATATAACTATAGTCATTATAGAAGCGTAACGCTTTGAGTTTGCCCATGTCTTTGATCGGTAAAGTATAGGCCACATTAAAGCTGGATACGGTGGCTTCTGAGGCGATGAAATAAGCAGGCGTCAAGCCATTGGCACCCATCAACGTAAGATCACTCTCCACCCCCATAGGGTTTTTAGCATCGTATTGATAATGAATTACCGAACCCTGAATATTCCAACGCTGGATATTGCTGTTGGCATGCAAACCCACGGCATAGTATTTGCCATCATCATCGGTCAAGGTATTGTGCAATTGCGACACCGCACCAGAAAAGCCCAACTCGTGTTTGCCCAGATCATTGTCCAGTTTTTTCACCAGCCGTGCATTCAACTGATGGCGTTTTTCATTTTGATATCCCTGTTGAAAGGGAAAGGCTTTTTCCGTCAAATCATCATAGGTCGCACTCTCTGGCGAATAGCGTAAATCCGTCGGCAACATCCGTGGATAATAGCCCAAGCTCATATCCCAATCCTGATCGTGATAATTCCAATTGATCCCCGGTGCGATATTGTTGCCATAGCCTAAAAAGAAAGGAATGTGATAGGTCCAACCATTTTGCGGATAAGGATAGATCGCAAAAGGCTTATATACCAAGCCAAAGTCCAATTGGTTCTGATCATTGAGTTTATAACCGATAAAGGCCTTTTCGATCGACGTGTACTGCTGATCTTGCAAAACAAAACTGGAATTAAGCGAGAAGTCATCATATTTGCCTTTGAGATCCACGCGAAAAATATCAAAATTGAGCTTCCCCAGCCCACGATTGGGGCCATCCCAACTTTCATAGCGGTGGTTGAAACGCAGTGCTGCACCGACTTTAAACTCCGCTGTTCCCGCCTCATTTTTCCATTGCAACGGCGATTCTGCTGCATAGGCTGCATGTTGTGCTGTGTAGCAGAGTACTGCGATCCCGAACCCGATTTTAAATTTTGTTTTCATGTCATTACTTCCTGTAGAACCCCACAACATGCACTTGATCCTGATCATGTTGTCTGCAGCTATCGCTGCGTTTTATATATAAAACTTTGTTTGTTTTGATTTTGAGTTAAAAAAAAGAGCTTTTTAAGTCAGTCCCTGTATCCGATGCTCAAATCTCACGCCTCATCCGAAGGCTAGGCAGTTCAGGATTTAGATCTAAATTTCCATGCTGTTTTTCAATAAAATTTCTTGCAACATGAAGCGGATGCTTTAAATCCCTCCCAACCTCCCTTTTTCAAAGGGAGGTGTGTTGCGAATCATATTGCGCCTTGCTTTCAAGGGAGTTTCCCTCTTTGGCAAAGATGAACCATATATGGCGCAAGGGAGAGATTTAGAGCATAAGATGCGAGAACAAAAAGGCTTAATAAACTCCACTTTTGAAGTAAATCTGCGCTTACTGACTGGCATCCCCTCTATCTCGCTTCAACACCGCATCAATAGAGTTTTTTCTGTGGTGGCCCCGCAAAATTCAGTGGCCCAATCGCATGCATATCCAGTTCAATCAGGCTCGGCCCATTCAAGGCCACTGCAGCCTCAATCACCTGTTTAAACGCTGCGGCACTGCTCACCTTCCAGCTTTTCAGCCCCATCGATTCCCCCAGCATTGTGTAGTCTGGGGTATGGAGCTTATTAAAATACTGACGTCCGCCAAAGTAGTTATTTTGAATGCCGCGCATCACACCATAACCACCATCATTCATGATCATCAGCACCATATTGGTCTGCTCTTGCACCATGGTTGCGATCTCGCCGATGCCGAGCATCAAGCCCCCATCGCCGACCAAACTAACCACTTTTTTGTTGGGATTGGCGATCGCCGTACCAATCCCTGTGGCCAAACCCAAGCCGATGGCACCCGCCAAGGAATGAATATTTTGCAGTGGGTGTTGCAGCGGAAATAAACGACTGCCCCAAGTACTGCCAGACATGGTGATATCACGCACCAAGATGCCATCTTGTGGCAGTGCGGCACGTAAGTGATCACAGATCAAAGCGTATTGATCGATCTGCTGACGCAGTGCATGTATCGCAGACTGTTTGGCCTGCGCGATCTCGGCATCATAAGCGGCATTGATTTTCGTGACGCCGCGACTCAGCAAAGTCTTTAAGAGCTGCTGCAACAAAGCTTTGGCCTCAGCACAGATAAATTGACTGACCGGATAGTTGCGTTGCTGCGCCACGGGATTGGCATCGATTTGGATCACTTGCGCTGGGAACTCCACCGAGTACGTCTTGGTTTCATTACTACGTAGACGTGAGCCAACCACCACCAGCAGATCTGCATTTTTCAACAGTAACTCAACATCTGCCGAGTTGTGAAAAGCACCTAAACTGCGTGGATGATCATCCGCCAAGACACCACGCGCATGAGTTGAGGACACGATCGGAATGCCCAGATCAGCAATGGCTTGAATTTCTTCAACACTGTCCAAGCATCCACCACCGATCCAAAACACTGGTCGTTGTGCGGCTTGAATGGCATTCGCCAGCAGCGCAACTTCCTCAGCATCGGCCTGCGGCAATAACAAAGGTTTGACCGGGCCTAAGTTGGCCGGTAGATCAATCATCGCCGCCTGCACATCAATCGGCAATTCAACACTCACGGGCCCCATTGGAATCGTGGTCGCAACACGGATCGCTTCACGGATCACACCGACCGCATGTTCAGGATCGGTGATGCGAAATGCCGCCTTGCTGGATGCTTTGAGGAAGCTCAACTGGTCTTTGGTTTCATGAATAAAACTGGCATCACGATCTAGATATGCTCGCTCAACCTGCCCAGTCAGATGCAACACGGGACTGCCTGCATTCATGGCTTCGATCAATGAGCCGACCGCATTGCCAGCACCCGCGCCGGTACTGGTTAACGCCACCCCCAAACCTTTAAAACGGGCATGTGCATCCGCCATGGTGACCGCACCCGCTTCACCGCGTGCCGCCACAAAGCGAATCTTGTCACGGCGCCCAATCGCATCCGCAATCGGCAGGTTATGGATCGAGATCACACCATAGAGGCTCTCGACCTGATGTGCCTCCAACAATCGTGCAATCGCCTCCCCCACATTGACCTGTGTCATTACTTGCTCAACCAGATGCTCGCTGTTTAGCGCAGCTTTGAGTTCAGCCATGCTCGTGGCTGTCGATGCCTGATCTGGCCAGAGGGTGGATGCTGTTGTGGTTGTCTTTTTACTTTTGATTATAGCTTGTGTCATATCTGCCTCTACTTGCATGCTTGACGCGATATTGCGGTACGTTCATGTACACATCGAATAAATCTGCTGCTACGGTGTGCTGTAGCTCTACGGTTACTTGTTTTTTCCTGTCCTATGGCTGAGTGGCTGACTGCGCATCAACGCGATCAGTCACACCATGGATTGGGCTGTTGATTCATTGCCAGATAAATACTCTTTTGTTGCATATACGACAGGATGCCGTTACGGCCTTTTTCACGACCAATGCCACTGTCTTTAAATCCACCAAAAGGCGTGGAGATCGAAAATTTCTTATAGGTATTGATCCAAACAGTCCCCACCTCCAATGCACGCGCCAATCGCCATGCTTGACGATAGTTTTCTGTCCAAATCCCAGCAGCCAAGCCATAACAACTGTTATTGGCGTCATTCAACAAGGTCGCCTCATCCTCAAACGGCATCACCACCAGCACCGGACCAAAGATTTCCTCTTGGCAGGTCTGTGCCGTGTTCTTCAACCCCGTGATAATGGTCGGTAAGTAATAACTGCCTTTGCTCAGTTCACCTGTGGTCAAGGCATGTCCGCCGGTCTGGATCTGACCGCCTTCGCTCAAGGCCAATTGCACATAGCGATCGACTGACTGCAAATGTTTGTCATTGATCAAACTGCCAATATGCACATCGGCCTGTTCAGGATGACCGACACGCAACTGCTCGGTCAGTTCGATTAAGCGTGCCAAAAACTGATCGTAAATACTCTGATGCACAAACAGACGTGAACCTGCGATACAGGCTTGACCTGCAGAACTAAAGATCCCGTAAACCACACCTTTGGCGGCGAGTTCAAGGTCTGCATCCGGCAGCACAATCGTTGGAGACTTCCCGCCTAACTCCAGTGAGGTGGTGATCAGTTTATCCGCTGCAATATGTGCCAAATGACGTCCAGTGCTGGTGCCGCCAGTAAAAGAAATCTTGCGTACCAACGGATGTCGAACAATGGCATCACCGATCACCGAACCACTGCCGACCAAGACGCTGAGCAATCCCTTGGGCAACCCCGCCTGTTCAAATATTTTCGCCAATTCCAAAGCGATCAATGAGGTCACTTCGGCTGGTTTGAGGATCACGGCATTTCCCGCCGCGATCGCAGGCGCAATTTTCTGTACTTCACTGGCGATCGGTGAGTTCCACGGTGTAATCGCAGCGACCACCCCTACGGGTTCATGCACACTCAGGGTCATCAAGTCAGCGGCTCGCGGTGTGGTCAGGTCATCATCGAGCGTTTCACAAGCGGCGGCGACATAACGTGCAGTGGCTGCAGCACTCATCACCAAGCCACGGGTTTCTGACAAAGGCTTGCCATTGTCACGACTCTGAAGCAGCGACAGTGCATCGACCCGTGCTTCGATCAAATCAGCCACCCGATATAAAATTTTGGCACGCTCATGCGCCATGCTGTTGCGCCAATGCTCAGCACGCCAAGCACGCGCTGCAGCTTCAATCGCGTCGTTCACATCCTCTAAACTCGCCGTCGAGATCTCAGCATTGACTGACTGATCCGCCGGATTGAAACTATAAATCGGCTTGCCACGCCCAAGTCGCCATTCCCCTGCGATATAAATTGGTTCTACCATCCTGATCTCCCTACGAGCCAAGTAGAGATCGGCTCACGCTGCTTAAGTTAGTTAAATTTGAATCACGTCAACACGGTTACGACAGGCACGGATCACGCTCAATGCCGCCAAGGTCGAGGTTTTGGGATTGGAGGCCAAGGGCACACCCGCCATTTCAATACACATCTCACCAAAACGCCCCGAGGCCACGATGATGTGTTTGTTTTTTTGCAATGCAGGATCAACGATCAGTTCCACCTGAGTTTGGTCTAGACCTAAACCTGCCAGTGCAATCGTGGCCGCCACATTGGCATTGGCGGGAAACTGCAATGCCGCTTCACGGGCACTGCCCCGAAAAAACACCGTTGGCGCAGTGACCTGTTCCAAGTCCAACAATTGCTCGGCATAACTGCCACGCCAACTTTGCGGGCTTTTTTGCCCCTGATAGACCACGCTTTGCAAGCCCCCTTCTTTGGCCGCGGCAATGCCATCTATTCCCGCAACCGCACCGGCCAACAGATGCAATTGTCCCCCCGATTGTTCGGCACTGCGTTGCAGTCGGGCATGAAATTCACTGTCAGCCAAACTGCCCACAGAGATCAATCCCAAGCGCCAACCACAGGCCAAGATCTGCTCGGCATGCTCACGAACTGCCGCTTGACCGGCCACTTCGATCACATAGTCGGGCTGTCCCTGACATTGACTGATCGAAGAAATCACCGCCACCTCCGCCCCCACTTGGGCTTGGACCTTGTCCACACTCCGCGCTGGCACCACGATCCATTTCAAATACAAATCTTGAGGTAAATGCCGATAGACCTCAGTGGCCATGGCACCAAATCCAATCATCATCAGTTGTTTCATCTGCCACTCCTTAGAGATGTTTATTAAATCCACCGGAGACATCGAGTGCTGCACCCGTGGTATAGGACGCCAACGGTGAGGCCAGAAAAACCAAAGCACGTGCTGGTTCTTCTGCACGTCCGAGGCGCTGCATCGGAATACCACGTTGCTTGGCGATATTGGCCGTCCATGCCTCCCAAGTCAGGGTTTGATCCGAACGTTCTGCAAAGCGGCGTTTCCACTGCGCAGACTCGACCATGCCCAATAAAATTGAATTGACTCGGATACCGTATTGGGAAAACTCATGCGCCAACGCGTGAGTTAAATTCAACAATGCCGCCCGCGCTGCCGAAGTCGCAATCATGTGTGGCTCAGGCTGTAAGGCCAGCAAAGAATTGACATTGGTAATCGAGCCACAACTCGACTGTTGAAGCGCAGGTAAAAAAGCTTTGATCGGATGAATCACACTAAAGTATTTCAACTCCGTTTCTTTGAGCCAGTCTTCATCCGCGGTGTTATCAAAATTGGAAACCCGCCCCTGACCCGCGTTGTTGATCAACATATCCACGGAACCCAGTGCTGCCTGTACCGCTGCAGCAAAGGCTTCAACTTCGACTTTGTCTAAGACATTGCAACTGTAGGTCAAGACTTCGGCCTGCGGATAACGCGCTAAAACCTGCGCTTTGGATGCGTTGAGCCGCGCTTGATCACGCCCACACCACGCCACTTTGGCGCCGAGAGAGACCAACAATTCCACTGCAGCCAGACCGATCCCCGAAGAGCCGCCAGTCACGACTGCGATTTTATTTTCTACTTGAAAACTCATGCTGTTACTCACATTCAAATCGCATTCACACCGGATGCATGTTCAGGTTAATCTGGCCAGCTGCGCTATCGTTCTCAGCCGTTTCATGCTGAAGACCAGGATCGAGAATCTTGAAAACAATCTGCTCAAAGACATCGGGCTGATCGAGATAACTCAAATGTCCAGCAGCGGCAATCGGATACACATGCGGCAACTTGAGTTGCTCGACCAACGCCTCAATCCCACTGAGTGGGGTAATCCCATCTTGTTCTCCCGCAATCACATGACACGGGCACTGCAGCTGTTGCAGATAATGCTGAATCTGGTCATAGGCCAATACATAAGAGGCTTGGCGAAAGCCCTGCAGGGTGAGATTTGCCATCACCGTGGTGATCAACGCCAAAACTTCAGGGCGCTGGTGATAGACCAAATGTGGCCCACGCTGCGCTGCCATGCCGGCCGTCCCCAAAGTTTTTAACATCTCTGGACGTTTGGCATAGACCTGCTGTTGGGTCTGTGCATCCGCAGTGGCATAACCTTGCGCTGGGTTGACCAAGAGCAAGTGCTGTACCCGTGCTGGATATGCTGCGGCAAAAGCCGCGGCAAAGAGGGCGCCCAAGGAATGCCCCACCACAACCACTCGCTCTAGCTGCAAAGCATCCAAAAAAGCACCGATCCGTTCAGCATAGTCAGCTGCTGAAGGGCTCGCGTGATCCAGCGCATCCGATTGGCCATAACCTGGGGCATCCCAAGCAATCAGTCTGTAGTGCTGGCTCAAATGTTGAAATTGCTTGATCCAAGATGCTGCACCTGAACTAATCCCATGTAATAACAACAAGGTCGGCCCCTGCCCAGCCTCACGGTAGCTTTGAAGCTTGCCGTGAATATTGACGCTTTGAATCGGAAATTGATCCAGTTGCAACGGATTGCTCATGATCTTCATCCTTTGAAAAACAACGCAAATGTTCTGCTGATCTCGATCGACAGTAGCTTAGGTACGCTTGATCTGTGACAGTGGATGCTCGGGTGGATAATTCGGAATCGTCGGTTTGCCGGTTCCTAACATCACACACATCAAGGCATCGTTTTCACCGGGATTGAACAAACCACGATAAATTCCCGGCGGAATCGAAATCAGATCACGCTCTCGCAAGCGAGTCTGGAACTTTTCTCCGTTGTGCTCGATAAACAGCTCAATCTCACCGCGCAACATAAAAAACACTTCTTCCACGTCATGGTGGATATGCAAGGGACCTTCACACTGTGGAGGCAAGACCATGGTCGAAAAGGTAAAGTTTTCAGCGGTCACGGTATTGCTATCCGCGTTAACGCCCGTGGCACCAGTGCCCATATAACGCATTTGTGCACGGCGATACTTCGGGTCGTAATCGGCCTGAAACTTCAAAGCCTCAAAGTCATAGCTTCGACTTTCAAAACGCGCAATACGGGTATTGAGCCATTCTTCGAGGCTTGACCCTTGTGGTTGTGTCCATGATTCAAAATGTTGTTGTGACATGGTTTAACTCCTGTGAAATACAAGACTTGCGACTGCTGAACACT
Source organism: Acinetobacter sp. (assembly GCA_030152675.1). Taxonomy (GTDB): domain Bacteria; phylum Pseudomonadota; class Gammaproteobacteria; order Pseudomonadales; family Moraxellaceae; genus Acinetobacter. The sequence continues at coordinate 7,888 of JASLIY010000192.1, read as the reverse complement.
TCAGCCAGTCATCGATGTAAATAAACAAATTCCGTTACGCATGCTTCAAATCATCAAACTTAATGACGTTTTAACAACGGCAGCAAGAACAATGATCCAAGCACCGCCACTGCGGCCAAAAGTGTGATGCCTAAATTAAAACTATGGGTTTGCATCACGATATAACCGATCAACACCGGTGCCACAGCACTAGAGAAGTTGGCCATACCATTGAATATTCCGCCTGCGGTTGCACCGACATCGGCCGTGGTCACGCGAGCCAATAGTGCGAAGATCGCCGAGGCCCCAAAGCCCCATGACATGGCACTGATCGACATGGCGGCGATGATCCACATCGGATCGGTTAAGACCACCATCGCGTACATAAATACCCCCGCAAACAGCAGTCCCGAAAATACCTGAATCGAACGTCGACCCAATTTGTCGGAGATAAATGCACCTGCGATTTCGCCCAGCAACATCGCCATAAACGGCAGGCTGGAATAGGTGCCAAATTCTTTTAAGTTAAAGCCTTTGTCTTGAATCAGATAGGACGGCACCCAGCTGTTGAGGCCCCACAAATACGTCATCAACGCAATATTGAAAAAGCACACCAACCAAAAGGCGCCATTACGCAGCAGGGATTTGGTGTTATGCAGATGGCTTTTAAAGTTGGTACTGGTACTGACATTCTGCATCTCACGGACTTTTTTCAGTTCGAGATTGCGTAGACCGATCAGGATGCTGAGCACCGCAATCAAGGTCATGGCCGCCATCACAAAGAAGGTGGTATGCCAGTCATACTTGGCCAAGACGGCAGCTGTAATTGGAAAACCCAACGATGCACCTATCGGCGTACCGAGCAAAAATAAGGTTGAGGCACGTGCTTGCTGGCGGTCGCTATAGGTTTGTTTGACGATGGCATAGGCCAAGGCAAATAGCGGCCCTTCCGCGATCCCGAGCAATACGCGCAAAAACAACATAGTGCTGTAGTCTTTGGCAAAGCCCATGCACAGCATCAATGCGCCCCAAGACAGTACGCTCCACATCAGAAGTTTTTTCGGGTTAAAAATATCGCCCAAAAAACTCAAGAACATCGATGAGAAGCCATAAGCCAATAAGAAACTGGTCATCAACCAACCGAGTTTGGCCTTGTCTTGTGCAATCCCCATTGCGCCTTGAAATTGAGGATCGGTAAATAAAACCGCAATACTAATCTTGTCGAAGAAAGCCAAGACCACACAGATCATCAAAACAAATGCCGGTGTCCAATGCTTTATTCCACTTTTTTCTTCAATACTCATGCTTCATTCCTTCGACATGTTGAGTAGTTCTCTCTGTCTGTATTTTTCATGTCTGGCTGATTCGATCTATTTTTCTAAAGTTAAGATTTCCCAATCAACGACTTCCATCTCACGCTTTTAGTTTCATGACATTAAACTCAGGATTGCCCAACAATGCGGGATCAAGTACGCTGCCGGCCTGTATCCAGCGTTTGCCCAACTTGACCAACTTGGCATCATTCACCGCGATCAGATTGATCAAGCGATGTTCTTCATCTAAATAAAGAAAGCTTTTTTGCGTTTCCGAACTTTGGCGAACAACCATATGCTTGGCGCGATCAGGTTGATAGATGCCTAAAATTTGAATATTAAAGTGATACTGATCAGACCATAGCCACGGAATATCCTGATACTCGCTGGCTTGGCCCAACATCGATTTGGCGGCACTAATGGCTTGGTTTTGCGCATTGGCCCAAGACTGAATGCAGTAACCCAGCCCCGGATGAATCGCCACATCGCCTGCTGCATAGATATCGGCATTCGAACTCTGACCATAGTGATTGACCACGATGCCATCTTTGACCGCTAAGCCCGCATCAACCCCCAACTCTTTGGCAATTTCTGCCCCAGCCCCCACCACCACCAAGTCGAACACTTCTGGCGCAGCGGGTGCATTACAAACTTGGATTTTCAGTTCAGGCATTTGCTGCAAACTCAGCTGCTGGCTATTCAGATGGACCAGCGTGCCCGCCTGCTGATGTATCTGTTTGAGAAAATCCGATACCGCTGGGCTCACACTTCGAGCGCAAAGACGCTCGCCATATTCAAAGATCTCGACATGTTTTCCTTGCTGGCGTACCGTGGCGGCAATTTCGAGTCCGATCCAGCCCCCACCAATCACCGCAATTCGCTCTGCTGTGGCCAAGGCCTCCGTCAGACGTTGACAATCTTGTACATCACGCAAGGTCAACACTTGCGGCATCTTCTTCCAATCCGGATTGGGCATCCGTGCACGACTGCCTGTCGCCAACAACAACTTGTCATAGCTCAATTGCTTGCCACTGCTCAATTGCACCGTCTTGGCTGCAGGGTCGATGCTGCTGGCTTGATCAGGTTTGTGCCATTGGATCGCAAAGGCATCGATTTGATCAGCTGCAAATAAATTCAAGCTCTCATAACTGGCTTGCTGTGACAGCACCTGTTTCGACAAGGGCGGGCGCTCATAAAAGACCTGCGCTTCATTGGAAACCACATGGATTTCACCCAAATAGCCTTGTTGTCTCAGGGTACTCACGGCCCAACCTGCGGCTTGACCTGCACCGATAATCACAATTTTTTGCATAGCAACTCCCTGCGCCGATTTCCATGACTGCGCTTTCTTACTGATCAAACCTTGGCTGTGTTGGCTTGTGACTGATCAGACCTTATCGACCTTGGCTTGGTTTTTGCGCTGTTGCGCTGATGGCTTCACGCCGGCATTATCCTGCCGACCTCACCTGACGTCGGGTCTGGTCATCAAGCCCGCCTTCAATCGCCCACTCTGTAAAGAGTTCCAGACAATGCTCTTCCACCCGTGGCACCCACGCTTCGGTGAGATAATCATCGTTGGTGTAGTATTCGAATGCGCCGCCCAAGGGTGAATTGACGTACCAGAAATAAGCCGATGAAATCGGATGTCGTCCCGGACCGATAAAGGTCGACCATTGACGACGGTTCATACACAATCCGCCCCCAATCACTTCATGAATATCACGTACCACAAAGGCAACGTGATTGAGGCCAACCGGCTTGTTCGGCACAGACAATAAGAACAAATCGTGGTGATAACCCTCGCCACTGCAGCGTAAAAATGCGCCGCGATCACGATAAGCATCGGATAAGTGAAAGCCTAATTTCTGTTTATAAAAGTCTTCGGTCTTGGCCAAATCAGGAGTGAAAAACACCACATGTCCGATCGCCACCGGTGCTGCTTGTTCATAGACGGGACTGGCGGCATTGATGCGTTGTACCCGTCCATACTGATTGATACTTTCGGTTTTAAGTTCAGTCACGGGATGGGTGATACTGCGTTTAAACACCAAGCGCAGACCATTTGGATCGATACACTTCACCGTCATGGCATGCGATTCAAAGCCCTCAACCTCGGCCAGATTCTGCGCCAGTTGCTGTAGCGCCTCTGCACTTTTCACCCCCCAAGTCACTTCGCGTAACGTCGAGCCGGGCTCGATCGCCTCCGGCAATTGGGGATCATCAAGATCAAATAGATAAATCCGACTGCCATTTTGCGTGACATAAAGCTCACTGTTATCAAGATCTGATGATCGTGCCGTGAGGCCGAAATCAGCCAAAAAACGTTGTGCAGCAACGCGATCTTCTACGCCAAACTTGAGGACCTCAATCCCTGTAATCATGTGCATCCCTCCTAATTAAAGACAAAGCCACCATTCACTGGAATATTTTGCCCAGTAACGAATGAGGATAAATCTGAAAGTAAATACAGCGCCGTTCCATTGAGATCTTCAGGCAACTGTGCGCGCTGAATGGCACGACCCGAAACATACAGTTGGTGGCGTTGCTGTGGTACATAGTCCGTGGCTTCACCCAAGGTCAGTCCTGGTGAAATGGTATTGACACAGATCCCATCTGTCCCGAGTTCACGTGCCATCGAGCGGGTCATGGCGATCAGCGCCCCCTTACTGGCGACATAGGCCATGAGTTGAGGTGCTCCCCAGAGTGCGGTATCCGAGGCGATATTGATCACTTTTCCAGCCGAAGATTGTTTTAAATACGGTACACAAGCCTGAGTCATCAACCAGGTGCCTTTGACATTGATGTTCATAACCCGATCCCAGAGATCAGGGTCATACTGCATCAAGTCTTGCCCACCAACATTGCTGGCCAGCGCAGCACAGTTGACCAAGCCATCAAGACCACCGAGTGTATCGATCGCACATTGCACCGCGCGCTGAATCGACGTTGCATCGGTCAAGTCCACACCAGTCGCCGCCACATGTTGTCCCAAATTTCGTAACTCAGCTGCGCGGTCATGCACCAAATCCACAAGGATATCGGCCATCACCACACTGGCGCCTGCGGCTGCAATGGCCTGTGCAAACGCATAACCCAAGCCACGTGCCGCACCGGTGACCAGAATTTTTTTGCCAGATAACAGCTGAACTTGATGCATATCAGACTTCCTGTAGCTCGACGCGATTGGCCTGCTCAGTGGCTAAACTGGCGATTTTTTTGAGTTGCTGCTCTGCTTGTTTTTTCATGATGCGACGTAGACGTGACAGTCCCACATCATGTTGATAGAGGTATTCATGTTGGCGCGCCTGCGGAGCTAAATTTTCCAGCACGATCCGATCCTGTTCCAACACATCCCAATGCAAGAGCTCCAAATGATTGCGATACATAAAGCGCCAAACATGTCGCTGCCAGCCACTGACTTTGCGACAGCGCCAGAAAAAGACCCGCGTATGTTCAGCATCAATCGGCGTGGCATAGCCCACAATCCAGAACTCACCGCCCGGGCCAAATTCTTGACGATACGGAATCGAGAGACGTAACCAATGTGCACCGGTATGGCCGTACTCGACCCAGTCAAAGTTGACCCCACTCTGTCCGACTTTTTCAAACACAAAGCCCGTTGCCGTGGTGCGGTGTTTCATTTCTGCAGTGCGATCCCCCTCAGCCATCGAGTGCGAAGTCCCATGGAGGTAGGAACCATGCATCGGGTCCATGACGTTATCGACCGCGTACTGATAGTTCACCTTCCAATCGGCTTGGCACAAAAATGAACTCCACTCTTCACTGGCCAATTGCTCTGGAAAAATCAAATCTTCAGGGGCTTGCTGTGGATCGATTCCAAACCAGAGGAAAATCGCGCCATGTCGTTCAATGACTGGGTAGGATTTGACACATTGACTGCCTTTGAGCGGACATGAATGCACTGCAGGCACATCAGTCACCATGCCATCCCCCCGAACTTCAACGCCGTGATACCAACAGGCCAAGCGGTCGCCCAAGTTCCACCCCAAAGATAAACGTGCGCCACGATGTGGGCAGCGATCTTCGATGGCATGGATTTGTCCCTGCTCGTCACGCCACAGCGCAATGTTTTCACCTAAACGGGTAATGCCAATAGGATTGGAATGCACTTCCCAACTCGACAATACCGGATACCAAGCATCGCGGAGGCCCAACTCTAGGTACTGCTCGGGTGAGCGCTGTGCCGTGTCGACTAATATTTTTGCGTTCATTTTGATTCTTCCTTGAATTAATACCCTAAGCGTTGCATCTCGTCGCTAAAACTCTGTGTGGTCCATGCCATGCCAGATTCACTGCGAAAACCTTGCTGATTTAAGGCCGTGACCAAACTCGAGAGTTCACGATGACCCGCTTGAAAGGCTTGGATGAGATGCTGAATAAAGTCAGCTTCATAGGCACTCGGAACTTTGTGGCGCGTTTGCCAGATCAACAATTCGCTTTGACCGGGGATTTGAATATTTTGAATACCTGCTTGATCTGTCGGTTTATTTTGCAACCAAGTTTCTAATTTTTGGTTAAATGCTTGCATGTGTTATCTTCCCTTTGCTTGTGCTTATTTTATTTTCACGTTTTTCACTTGTTTTAAGGTTGTGCTGCGTGATCTAGCCAGACCTGCTCATGTCGACTTGAATCTGATCTCCTTCAATCCGCACAGGATAAGTCGACAAATTTCTGCACCCTGGCCCGCTCTTTAAAATTCCACTTGGAATATCAAAAATCGCTTCATGCAATGGGCACTCCACGGTGTTCGCCTCAACGAAACCTTCCGTCAGCAAGGCAAAAGCATGTGGACATACGTTTTCAATCGCAAAATATTGTTCATCAATTAAAAACACCCCGATTTTGTGCGTATCCAGCTCGATTGCTTTCGGCTCGTCTTCGCTGACTTCTGCACGCGTGCAGACTGAGATCCAACTCATCGCTCACTCCGTTATTTGTTTTGTATATAAAATCTTATTTAATATGTAAAACTTAGCCACAAGAATACCCTTGATCACAATTTAGTGTCAAACTAATAATTAGCAGTATTTTCAACAACTTAAATTTAAATAAAATTCGGTTGCAATTTAAAGAAGCAAATTGTTTTGTATAGAATATATCGTTAGAATGAACTGCAAAATTGCATGACTCACATATCAGGTAAGCCAAGAATGGTTGAAAATACAGCAGTCGCTCTCAAGGATGATCAAGTACATAAAAATGATGAGCGTTATTTGGTGCCCGGACTGATTCGAGGCCTCGCGATTCTCGAAGCCTTTAATCGTGAAGCACGTGAGATGACCATTACGGATATTGCTGAGATTCTTGAGGTCAATCGATCCAGTGCTTTTCGACTGATCTACACACTAGAATCTTGTGGCTATCTCCGTAAATCCTCGGCAAAAAGTTACTGCCTAGATTCCAAGGTGATGCAATTGGGGTTTAACAGTATTTCTGAACTTTCGCTGATCGATGTGTCCACACCGATCATGAAATCCTTGCGCGATCAATACAACGTTGCGGTACATCTTTCCGTTTTAGAACATACGGATGTTGTGTTTATCAGTAATATCCAATCCAATGGCAATTTCACCAGCACCTTACGTTTGGGGACACGCTGGCCGGCGCATGCGACAGTAATTGGACAATGTATGTTGTCCGGGTTATCCGAAGCCGAAGTCAGACAACGCTATGCCCATTTTCAAAACTGGGTGATCTTTTCAGAACGTACTCCCAAAAATCTCAATGAATTATTGCAACGCATTGAAGACGTTCGTGGCCAAGATCATATGGTCAGTTGGGGGCATTTCACCCATGATATGGCCGCCTGTGGTGCGCCGATTTCCCGCCAATCTGATGGTGAAATCATGGCAACCCTTTCCGTCAGTTGCCCGATCAGCACCTATCCTGAAACTGTATTTAAACAAGAAATCAGTGCTCAAGTGGTCGCGTCTGCCGCGCAAATTTCTCAGTTTTTATACTAAGCTTCTAAGCCTCCAACACATATCCCACTATTTTTTCTGCAATAAAAATGCACTGTCAGCCAAAGCTGTACAGTGCATCAATCAACTTACTTAACTTACAAGCTCTTGCTCCCGTGCAAGCGAATCTCGCTTCGACACGATCATGTCACCTCACAGCAAGCGCATTAGTCCTCAGATAGATCAATACAGAGATACTTCATTTCTAAGTATTCATCGATCCCAAACTTGGAACCTTCACGGCCCAAGCCCGATTGTTTGACTCCACCAAATGGCGCAACCACATTGGAAATTCCACCGGTGTTAATACCGACCATGCCATAGTCGAGCGCTTCACCAACGCGCCACTGGCGTGCAGTACTGCGGGTAAATAGATACGCCGCCAAGCCGAACTCGGTATCATTTGCCATTTCAACCACTTGTTCTTCGGTCTCGAATGGAAATAATGCCGCCAATGGCGCAAAGGTTTCTTCTCGTGCCACTTTCATCTCTTGGCTGACCGCACTGAGTACGGTCGGTTCAAAGAAGGTTGCACCGAGCTCAGATAACTGACCACCAATCTCAATCTTGGCGCCGAGATCCACGGCATTTTGAATATGATCTTGGATTTTTTTA
>JASLIY010000164.1 GCA_030152675.1 Acinetobacter sp. | reverse complement strand
GGTGAAACAACATCCTTTTCGTGCGCCGATGCTATTGATCGCCGTGACCCATCTGCAACAGCATGCCAAAGTACCGGAGTTTGAGCAGATCCTGAGTACAGGTGCCGCAGTACAGAACTTGTTGTTGTCACTGCATGCACAAGGCTTTGCCACGATGTGGCGTACCGGGGCTGTGGTTGAATCCGCGCTACTTAAACACGGTCTAGGGCTGTCTGAACAGGATCTGATCTCTGGAATTGTATATATCGGGACTGCGGCCAAAGCTATCGCACCACGTGCCGCGATCGACAGTGCTGCATTCTTCAGTCAATGGAATCCACCAAGCAAAGCATGAGCTGTGCGGTTGATCCGGACATCAATGATTGAATTGATATATTTGAGATAACACCTTGGGATAACAATAATGTCGGAATTAAAGTTTAAAGATTTGGTTGAACCAGTGATCATGGATCAAAAAACAGCGCTGCGCGTTACGGTGCTGGGTGGGGGGAGTTTTGGGACCACCATGGCCAATACCGCAGTACGCAATGGCTGTGAAACCAAGATCTGGATTCGCGATGAGCAAGCAGCCGCAGAAATCAATGCCACTCATATCAATCGCCGTTATTTGGCTGACTATCCCTTAGAGGCTGCTTTACGTGCAGAGTCCGACTTAGAGAAAGCTGTTCGTGATCGCGATATTATTTTGGTGGCGATCCCAAGTCATTCTTTTCGTGATGTGTTAAAGCAGATTCGTCCCTTTATTTCGGCCCAAGCCGTGGTGTCATTGACCAAAGGGGTAGAAGCCAAAACCTTTAGCTTTATGAGTGACATTATCCAAGAAGAATTACCAGGTGTGCCATTTGGTGTGCTTTCTGGTCCCAACCTTGCCAAAGAAATCATGTCGGGTATGCCAGCCGGCACCGTGATCGCCAGTGATTCAGAGTTGGTGCGCTATGCGGTGCAACAGGCCTTACACAGCGCCTTGTTCCGTGTCTTTGGCAGTGATGATGTCCATGGGGTTGAGTTGGGCGGTGCGCTGAAAAATATTTATGCCGTGGCCATGGGCATGGCGGCTGCGTATCAAGTGGGTGAAAATACCAAGAGTATGATCCTGACGCGTGCCTTGGCTGAGATGAGTCGCTTTGCGGTCAAACTTGGTGCTAACCCGCTGACCTTCTTGGGCTTGTCTGGGGTGGGGGATTTGTTTGCTACCTGTAATAGTCCGCTGAGCCGTAACTATCAGGTCGGCTTTGCCTTGGGTTCAGGCAAAAGTTTGCAACAAGCCACTGAGGAATTGGGGCAAACGGCAGAGGGGATTAATACCATCGTGCAGGTCAACGCACGTGCCAAAGAACTCGATGTGTATATGCCGATCACTGCGGCATTGCATAAAGTGATCTTTGAAGGTGCGCCACCATTGCATATCGCCGTGACCTTGATGAAGAATGGTCATCGCAGTGATGTTGAGTTTGTCTTGCCGCATCATGAGGTGTGATAGGCGATGCGGCGGTGTGCTTCTTGAGTCTGAGGACTGAAGGGGCTAAAGTTTGCGTGGCTGGATTGTTTTGACTTGGCATTTTAGGTCGAGTACTGCGCTTGAATTCAGCCACTGCAGCAGCGCAAGCGAAGAGAATACAGCGCTGTTGCTTTAAATGACTAGAAATGTAACAAAGCTTGGTTATAATCGTGCGAAACACAAATAAGGAAAATAAATGCAACTGACACTGGTCCGTCATGGTGAAGCAGCAGCACCGATCAATGGTCAAGATCATAAACGTCCATTGACCGAACGTGGTCATCAACAAGCACAGCAAACAGCTGAATTTTTACAGCATCTTCCACAGCCGGATCTCTTTGTGGTCAGCACCTTGTTGCGTGCTGAGCAAACTTTGGCGCATCTACAGGCGTATTTCCCGAAAGTACCGGTATTGGTCTGCGACAAAATCAAACCCGACGATGATGCCAAACAAGCCGTCGATTGGTTGTCACAACTGCCATTTGAAAACATCGTGGTGGTGTGTCATATGAATGTGGTTGGACATATGGCGGAGCTGATCACGCATGATCCTTTTCATCCCTTTGCCTTGGCTGAAGCACGGATTTATGAGCAAGCGGTAATTGCCGCAGGTCTTTCGACGCTCAAGGATGTTTTTATTCCGAGCGCATAGTGTGCCTCTAATACACATCATCACAGCAGCATGATAATGACAACCAAAATCAGAATACGGTAGAGAAGCGCGCAATGTTGTATTTATGGATGCCAGAAGCCAACGGGGTTTGGCTCTGGTCACGTGGTGAAGCATGGACCGCAGCAACCAGTCTTGAACAATTGATCCAAGAGCTACAGGCTGAAAAAGGCCAAGAGGCAGTGCTGTATTTTCCCAGTCGTGATGTGCAAATTCTGCAACAACGTTTGAGCAAGTCGCAGTATAAGCAACTCGGTGCAGATGGCCTGAAATATTTATTAGAAGAATATGTGATTCATCCCATTGATCAGATGAAAGTCTGTAGCCATTTTCAACAGCCAGACCAAGTGTCTTTGTTGGGGATTTCACAGCATACATTGAGCACCATGCAGCATGCCTTGACTTTGATTCCGGTGAAGTTAGTGGCGATGTTGCCTGACTTTTTATTGTTGCCGGTTCCGGAACCCAATCAAATCGTGTTGGCGCGGATCGAAGGGCGTTTATTGCTGAGAACGGCGGCCTATGCCGGTAACTCTGTTGATGAACTCGCCGTGGATCTCGATACATTACAACGTGAACCACTGGTGAACGATGCATCTTCTACAACCCTGAATCGAGCAGATCGACGTTATCTATATAGTGGCTTAAGTGATGCTCAGTTCGAGTGTTTGAGCGCTGTCAGTACTTCGGAGCAACGTCAGTCCTTCGATTATGTATTTAGCCCTGATAAACGTGCTAAAAATCATGCCTTTAATGTTTTGCCAAAGCAGAAAAATAGCTCGGATCGTCAACTCGGCTATTGGAAAGCCTGTGCGGTGCTTTTGCTGGCTTTGCTGTTGGCACAGTTTAGTTATGATCTGTTGCGCTGGGTCAAGTTGAAAGGCAATGCTGATCAGACGGCAGCCATTGCAATTGCTCAATACCAGTCTTGGTTCGGTGAAAATAGCCGTACCACGGAGCAAAGCATTCGCAATGATTTTGAGGGTAAACGCCGCTCTAGCCAAAATGCGGATACGCAGGCATTGGCCTTGATCAGTCGAATTGGCCCGATCTTGATGCAACAGAAAATCATCGCCGAGCGTGTGCGTTATGAAAATGACCAACTGAATATGGATCTGTTGGCCAATTCTGCCGATGCGCTCCAAGCTTTGGTGAAACAGCTCAATCAGCAAGGTTTTAAGGCACAATTGGGCAATATCCAAACTCAGGGAAGCAGCGTGATTGGCAGTGTGGAGATCAAATAATGAAAATAATGACTCAGATACAACACAAAGTTGACCTTGGGCTAGAAAAGACCACTGACTATTTAGATCGCTTGTCACTACGTGAACGTGTCATGGTGCTCTTTGCCGGTGCTTTTGTGATCTGTGCTGGAATTGGATCTGCCCTGTGGTCGATGCATGGCGCAGCGGAATATCAAAACACACGCCTGAATGAACTCAAAGCATTGATCGTGAGTATGCAAGGCCAGGTGGAAAGCATGAAACCCGCGGATGATTTGGCATTGAGCAGCGCAGATAAAATTCAGCGTGTGGCACAACAGCAAGGATTGTCGGTTGCGACCCAAGCACAGGCCGAAGACAAGATCCAATTGATCGCTCAACATGAAAACTATGCGGTGCTGGCCAACTTTCTGAGCCAGATTGCGCAGATGGGGGTGAGTATTGAGCAACTCGATATGCAAAAAAATCAGTCCGAGATCAAATTAACAGCGATAGTTCATTAACTTGGCAAAATAAACTCAGATCAAGCATGGCGTTTTTGGGGGGCTGTGCCTATAATATGGGCTACTTAAAAAGCCGTAGACTTTTATAGATATGTTGTATTCATTAGCTCGCCCTTTGTTGTTCTCTTTGGCACCGG
>JASLIY010000161.1 GCA_030152675.1 Acinetobacter sp. | reverse complement strand
GAATTGGCCGTGATTCGTCTGCCGGACTTTGAACAAGTCGCAAGCGATCCTGTGCTATATGCGCATGCCAATCGTATCTTGCATTTGGAGACCAATCCCGGCAATGCCCGTGCGTTGGTGCAGCGCCATGCAGAGCGTGATGTCTGGTTGAATGCACCACCGATTCCATTGACCACCGAAGAAATGGACTATGTGTTTGACTTGCCTTATGCACGTTTACCACATCCCGCCTATGCCGATGCGCGTTTTCCAGCTTTCGATATGATCAAGTTTTCGGTCAATATCATGCGTGGCTGTTTCGGGGGCTGTACCTTCTGTTCGATCACTGAACATGAGGGACGGATTATCCAGAACCGTTCTGAAGATTCGATCCTACGTGAAATCGAAAAAATTCGTGATACCGCACCCGGCTTTACCGGCATTATCTCTGATCTCGGTGGCCCAACGGCCAACATGTATCGCTTGCATTGCAACGATCCTGAGATTGAAAAGAACTGCCGTAAACCGTCTTGTGTGTTCCCGGGGGTTTGTCAAAACTTGCATACCGATCATGCGCCATTGACCCAACTCTATCGTGATGCACGTGCGATTCCGGGGATTAAAAAGATCCTGATCGGTTCAGGTCTACGCTATGACTTGGCGGTGCTCAACCCTGAATACGTCAAGGAATTGGTGCAGCATCATGTCGGCGGCTATTTGAAAATTGCCCCTGAACATACCGAAAAAGGCCCATTATCGAAAATGATGAAGCCCGGCATCGGCACCTATGATCGCTTTAAACAGATGTTTGATCGCTTCAGTAAAGAGGCGGGTAAAGAGCAATATCTGATCCCATACTTTATTGCCGCGCATCCGGGTACCACCGATTATGACATGATGAACTTGGCGATTTGGCTGAAGAAAAATGGTTTCCGTGCCGATCAGGTGCAGACCTTCTATCCATCGCCGATGGCGACGGCCACCACCATGTATCACACCTTGAAAAATCCGTTGGCCAAGGTGGCACGTTATACCGAAGATGTTGATATCGTCAAAGGCGATAAACGTCGTCGTCTACACAAAGCCTTCTTGCGTTACCATGATGCCAATAACTGGCCGCTGTTGCGTCAAGCCCTCAAAGACATGGGACGTGCTGATTTGATCGGGAACTCCAAGCATCATTTGATCCCGACCTATCAGCCACAAAGTGTGGAAGGGGACTATAAGGCGGCACGTAAAAAGAATTCGAGTGTCTCGGGTGATTCACAAAAACGCCAAGGCGATTCGCGCGCAGCACAGTCAGCATCGCGTCGTCCAAAGCAAGGCCAGATCTTGACCCAACATACTGGTCTGCCGCCACGTGAAACAGGAGCGGGTCAAAGTCCTGCCAAAAATAAGGGCAAATCGACGAGCAAACCGAAGCAAAAAAGTCATCGTTAAACAGAAAGTACACCCCTAAACACCTAAACCGTGATCAAGAGTTGTGGTTTCGGTGTTGTTCTAAGAAAAAAGCCTGCAGCGGATGATGTGCAGGCTTTTTTTGTCTCTTAACTTGGTTGACATGACTGAGGCATTGACCACTCAATTGAGTATCACGCCTACAGATGCGTGCAACTTGCACAGAGGAGCGAGCGTTATGGGGGAACAGGCCATGCAGGGCGTGCTACATGCAGAGGAATTTAAGGTGTAACAAAAATATCGTGTTTCTCGGTGTGACCGTGCTGGCTTGTGCGGTGTGGCTTTTGTATCACAATGATTTGGGTCAGAAAGACAGCAACCATCGCGTATTACACTCAATTTAGGTTGGGATGTAATAAAGTTTTATGTGCTTGGATTGTTTTTTTAGCCAGATCTTAGTATAACAATAGCGTAAGCTACATTCATGCGTGTGTAACACTGCATCAATATAATCAAGTGTGATTCAATTGAATATTAAAAAAAGTGGATTAAATCACATTCAAAGGAATTGAATGTTGCTTTTAAAATACATGCCTTGCAATTGAATCCTGCATACTGATTTTTAACCCCAAAACTTATTTGTGTAATTTAACTTTAGATAATTGATAAAAAACAAATGTAATTGAAGCAAAACATCAATTATTAAGATGATAAGGGAATAGCGATGGATATGATGATTATTGCAAGTTTGCTAATACTCTGTCTCGTCATGATCTTGGCATATGGTCGCGTGAAACGTAAACAGAAAAAAGACAGTGCGCTGCGACAAAAAGCAGTGTTTAGTAGCAGTGAACAACTGACGTTTAGCCGGCTAAAAACGATCTTGCCGCATACCCAAATTTTAGCCCATGTGTCTTTTGACACCTTACTCACCACCAAGTATTTGCATACTCGACGTAAATACCAACGATTGGTGGCTGACTTTGTGATGCTGGATCAGGATTATCGTGTCATCGCGGTGATCGCATTGGATGATTTACATTTGATCCGACGTTCTAAAATGGCGGCTTATCAAGATGCCTTACTCGAAACGGCAGGCTATCGTGTGGTGCGTTATGTTGGCGTGCCAAGCGAAGAGCAGTTACGACATGACTTTGTATATCATCTAAGCCTGACGCCAGACGCTGAGCATGATGCAGCCGATCTACTGCAGGATACTCAGCATTATGCCAAACGCATGCAACGGATACGTGCCTTTGGCTAGTGGCTGTGGAGACTCTTTTCATCCATCATGTGCAGTTGAGCTGAATCATATGGGCAGACTGCATCGTATACCTCAATCTGTATAGATCTTTCGGCCTTAAACCGCTTCAGGTTTAACGGCGACTACGGTCATTTCGACCAATACTTCTGGGGCATACAGTTTGGCTTCAACGCAAGTTCGTGGTGGCGCTTGAATATCTGCACACCAAGCATCCCAAACTTCATTCATCGCAGCATAGTCGTGCGTGATGTCTTTGAGGAAAATCATCACTGACATGATGTGCTCTTTATCGGTACCTGCCTCTGCCAATAACTGATCGATCAAATCCAAAGTTTGTTGGGTTTGCGAACGGATGTCGGCTTGCGTGTCTTCA
>JASLIY010000108.1 GCA_030152675.1 Acinetobacter sp. | reverse complement strand
CAATAAAAACGTATTCTTTTTAACCAAATTAGTAAAAATGATTAAATAATTGTTCAAAATTCAGCAGACTTTTTACACTGCCGCATAACGGGTGTTTGCCAAGGCAAATAATCCATTGGCACGTGACATAAATGCCTCTTTCAGAACAGGCTGTTGTTCGACCTGTTTCAAGCCAAAATTACGTGCCCAAAGCACAGGAAATAATCGTTGCCCTTCAAGCCAGCCAATCGCAGACATGCTATGCATCATGGCTTCATTTTGGCCTTTACGCTGATGTTCATAGCGTTTCAAGGTTTGCTCATGTGCCCAGACACCTCGCTGTAAATCGTGCAATAACACATCACACAGCACCGCAGCATCGAGACAACCGATATTGACGCCTTGACCCGCCAAAGGATGAATCACATGCGCCGCATCCCCGATCAACGCCAATCCAGCTTTGACATAAGACTGAGCTGCACGTGCTTTGAGTGGAAATTTCGCACGCGGCGTCGCTTCTAACACCTCGCCCAACATATGGTGACTTTCACGAGTCAACAGTTGGCAAAATGCTTGATCATCCAGTTGTGAATATTCATCGGCATAGTCCTGTGGCAAGGTCCAAACGATCGACTGCCAATGCCCATCTTGTTGTGGATTTAAACTCGCCATCGGCAAATACGCCAAGGGTCCAGTACTTAAAAAGATTTGTCGTGCCACATGCAGATGAGGTTGCGCCGTGCGAATCGCACAGGTCAAACCGGCTTGTGTATAGTCCAAAACATCGAGATCGATCATCGCTTGCGTGCGCACAAAAGACTGCGCACCATCGGCACCAATTAACAGTTTGGTTCGTAGCTGTGAGCCATCGGCAAGGCGCAACATCCAGCAATCAACTTCTCGCTCAACCGCCAGTACTTTGACTTGGGTGCGATAATCATCGAGCTGTTGCAACATTTTCTGCTGAATCGCCAAATTAATGATACTCGGCTCAACCATCGCCCCTAAGCGTTGACCGTCATGCGGACGTTTCTCAGAAGCTTGACCAAAGTTAATTTCACCATAGCCATCCACATTCCACACCTGCATGCCACTATAGGGCATTGAGCGCGCGATCTGCGACCAGACACCGACCGTGTCCAAGAGATGAATACTGGCCTGACTCAATGCCAATACACGTGGATTGGGTGTTTCTAGGGTTTTCTGTTGATCCAAAATCGGCGCAGCATCCAATACTGTTGCCTGCACCCCGCCTTGAGCCAACAAGAGCGCGGTCAAACCACCGACCAAGCCACCGCCAACGATGACCACGTCGAGTAACTCAGGCTTCGCCAGCTGACTCTTTATGTCATTTGTCTTGTCGTTGTCGTTCGTCATGTTATTGCTCATGCTTTTAACCCCATGGCATAGTTGGCAATCAACGGCTTCACGCCAGGTACCCAATCAAATGCGATCAATCCGGTATTTCTGAGCAATTTTAATGCAGGATTTTTATGGCTAAAGCCACGCACCACAGCATCACAAAACTTAATTACACGGCGTTGATCGCTGAGACGCGCTTGCTCATAGGCCTTGAGCATCTGAGGTTCACCGATGTCCTGTGTCTGTTGCATCTGTTCGGTAATAAAGCGCAGCAACACATCTGCATCACGTAAACATAAGTTAAAGCCTTGACCAGCCACAGGATGAATCGTGTGTGCGGCATTGCCCATCAGCACCACGCGCCCCACTGCTTGGCGATCGGCCAAGACTTGCGAGAGTGGAAAACTAAAGCGCTTACCGGTTTTCACAAACTTGCCTGCACGATCTGCATAGGTCTTTTGCAACGCATCCAGAAAGTGCTGATCGTTTTCTTCGCCCAACCATTCATGCTCAGTACCTTTTTTCACCGGCCAGACCACAGAACGACGGTAATCCCCTGGCAGTGGCAACAAAGCCAAAGGCCCTAAGGGACTAAAACGTTCAAAACCAACTTGTTGATGCGGTTTTGAGGTTTCGACTGCGGTGACGATCGCCACTTGATCATAGTCATGTACATCCACACCGACACCCAGTGCCTGACGACAGAAAGAATCTCGACCATCTGCAGCAATCAACAACTTGGCCTGCAGGGATTGCTCCTCATCCTGTTCCCCCTGACGATAGTGCAAGGTCACCAGATCCTGATCCTGACTCAGTGCATGCACTGTTGCCGCATCAATCAGCTCAATTAGCGCTTGTTCACGCACTTGGGTCAATAACACTCGGCCTAACCATGCATTTTCAATCACTTGTCCAAAGCTTGGGACGTTTTCCTGTTCAGCAACCAAGCGTGCCTTCCCAAAACCACCCTGCTCTGTAATATGCACTTGCATAATCGGTGTCGCATATTGCTGCAAGGCATCCCACAAACCCAACGCTTGATAAATCTCGACACTGCGACGTGATAAAGCGGTATTTCGGGCATCAAAACTCGAGTGATAAGGGACAGTTTCGGCGTTGCTATAATCTGGATATTTGATCGCCTCAACCAGTTTGACTGCTATGTTTGCTTTGGCCAACATCAGCGCAAGACTTAAGCCCACCATCCCGCCGCCAACGATAATCACTTGTTCCTGCACCGTTTCTACTCCCCAAGCATGATTTATTGTCAATACATTTTTAAATAACTCAAGTTTTAACGACCCAAGCCTCAATCTAGTCAGATCCAACCCAGACTCAGTCAAATACAATCAACACAACCGTCGTTGTACCGAGTTAGATCTAACTTTACAACACTATGCCAATGTCTGCTTGAGTCGAGCCTGCTGTGCTTGCGCCATCAGCTGTTCAATGTCAGCAACCGACTTCACCACCTTCGACGTCAATACCAGTGGCCCCTGTGCCGTGACACAGACATCATCTTCGATACGAATACCGATACCACGCCATTTGGCCTCAACAGTTTCATCATCTGGCGCAATATAAAGCCCCGGCTCAACTGTCACCACCATCCCCAGCGCATAATCACGTGGGCCTTCAGCATCTTGATAGCTGCCAACATCATGCACATCCATGCCTAACCAGTGCCCAGTACCATGCATATAAAACTGACGATAGTCTTCTGATTCAATAATTTGCTCCAGATCACCCTGCATAATGCCTAAGTTCAACAGTCCTTCAACCATGATACGTACGGCAACATGATGCGGCTGTTTATAACTCGCGCCAACGCGCACAGCATCGATCGCTGCCAATTGCGCATCGAGAACCAATTGGTAAAGTGCTTTTTGTTCAGGACTAAAGCGACCATTGACCGGAAAGGTACGGCTAATATCCCCGGCATAACACTGATATTCACAACCTGCATCGATTAACACCAAATCCCCATCTTTGAGCACTTGATCATTTTCAACATAATGCAAGATACATGCATTGTCGCCACCCCCCACGATACTGGTATAAGCGGGTACACACCCGCGCTGGCCAAATACATAATTTATTTCAGCTTCAAGTGCGTACTCCATCATGCCTGGATAGACCTGTTGCATGGCACGGGTATGCGCTTGGGCACTGATATCTGCCGCGATTTGCATCATTTCAATTTCAGCATCGGACTTATGCAAACGCATTTCATCCACGATCTGATCCAACTGGATTATCACTGCCGCTTTCACTTGACCACGTCCGAGATAAGCTTGCTTATACCATTCACTCACCCGCGCATCGAATGCGACCGATTCAGCGATACGATAATAAAGCTGTTTTTTGTTCAACAACTTATACACGATCACCGTGTCTAGCTCTGTGATGGGATAGGCCTCATCCGCAGCATAGCTTGCAACAGCACCTTCTATGCCGGCACGATAACCATTCCATATTTCCATGTCACGATTACGCTCACGACAAAACAAGCTATAAGTATAATCACGTACATCAGCACCGGTTTCGATCACCGCAACGGCTTCAGGCTCAGCAAATCCTGTTAAATAATAAAAACTACTGTCCGCTCGATACTTATACTCTGCATCTCGATTGCGCATGGCTTCGGGACGCGTTGCAATGACCGCAATACTGTGTGGTCCCATTTGTTCAGCCAAGCGGTCACGACGTTGCTGAAAATCACTTTGAGCTAATTTCATCTTTACCCTACTTGTTGGCGAGTTTAATTGGTTGACTCATTGATTGATTTGATTGGTTTTCGCTTATTCAGTTTTGAAGTGGCTTGAGAGGCCAAAACTCAGATTTAAAACCAAACAAGGATTTTCTGAGTTTTGAGCCTCTAGCCTTAACTCGGTCGGTGAGGTGTAAACATTTCAACGACTTGGTCTGAACTGTCCGCTTTACGTTGCAACTTTTGTTGAAAATGGTGCAACAAAGAGCTGTCACTCACTGGGGTTTTGCTTCGCCCAATCGACAGTGAAACTGGAATTAAACGCACAAACTCATACAGCTCTTGATAGCTGAGTTCACCTTCTTCGTCATCATCTGAATCTTCAAATTCAACACTGGCCACATCTTGTAAATGTGTAATCAATTCTTGCTCGTCATCACGAATATGACCAGAAGCCAAACCAAAGCCTAAAACTACGCCCGCACACCAGTCTGCCAAAGCAGTGACACGAACTGAAAGTGGATGCGTATCATCAGGCAACATCGGCAAATAATCTAGCTCGTCATCTGCCAATGCATGTGCCACATCTTCTGTTTCATCGACCAATAGCGTCAAGGCTTCGTCTTCAAGTTGAGGGACATTGAGTGTCGATAAAATTTGCAACCACTCCTCGCCTGTCGGGACCTGTGTTACACAAACTATACCGGTAAGCAAACCATGTAACTCACTCGGACTAGAAACCTCTTCAATATCGCTGAAATTTTGTTCCCAATCTAACCAACCTGAAATATCGTCTTGCATTCGCTTTTCCATTCTCTATACTTCTTTCTATATTACCTTTGATTGCAAATCTGTGCGACCACCTTATGTTAGAACAATTACAGCGTTTACAGACGCATGTTGGTGTTTTAAAAACACGACTAGAACATGTTCAAAATGAAAATAAATCACTGTTAAAGCAAAAAGCCAACAGTGATGAGCAAGCGCATGCTCAAATCACCCAGAAAAATGGGGTGATTACGCAGAAGCAGGATCAAATTGAGAACCTCAATGAGCAGCTCAGTCAACTTCAAGCGCAACACAAGCAGTTGAATACCGATGCCACCGCATTGGCTGAACGTTATGGACGCCTTGAAAAAAGCTGTACGGATCTCAAACATCGCTTTCAAGAAATCCTGACCGAGCGCAATGACCTGCGTGTATTGAAAGCACAATTCTTGAATGAGCAGCAACAAACTCAGCAAGAGATCAAAGCTTTGCAAACTGAACGTGAACGTTTAATTCAAAAAAATGATCATGCCAAAACCAAGGTTGAAGCCATTATTCAAAGATTGGCGATCCTCGGTACAGAGCAAGACCATCATGCGCAAGAGATTCAACAGCTTGCTCATCCTACTGAAACGCAAGAGGAGGTTTAATCGTGTCTGAGCTCGTGACTATTGAATTACGCTTGATCGAACAAACCTTTCGGCTTTCAACCACTGCCGAAAAAAAGGCCGACCTTGAGCGTGCAGGACAACTTTTGAATGAAAAGTTTCAAGAGTTTCGTCGCAAAGCACCCAATATTGAACACAATAAATTGGTGATTATGGTTGCGCTTGAATTGACGCAAGAAGTGTTGACGATGAACAAATCGTTACAAGAGTATTCTCATTGCGAACGACTACTTAGCGACATCCTAGAAGATATTGAAAAAGCGGTTTAAACCGCTTTTTCTTTGTGCAAATAAATCAAATATTACGTTAGCATAGTTTGAAATCCAATCATCTAGGTTTGCCAAATAGCAGAGTTTGGTTATACTAAAGACCACTCTGGG
>JASLIY010000087.1 GCA_030152675.1 Acinetobacter sp. | reverse complement strand
TCTGGAAATTTACGCCGATCTTCACCATAAAATCGGATCCAATTGTAATTAATCCAAAGCAGAAAGGCCGCTCCGAGAATCAAGATAATCACCGCCAAATGCGTGATACTCAAAATACTGCTACGCGGTCGAACATGAAAGACCAATTGATCCAGTATTGTCGTGCCCTCGAACCACCACAGCAGTACCGTCAAAAGTGGTAGAAACAAACCAACCCAAGCCATCCAACCCAGAATATGCAAGCCATAACCTGCGCTTTTGTTGCGCACATAATCAGGTTGATCAATATAAGCCGGCAACTCCAGTTCAGATACGGGTTTCACCACATAATGCTGAGGATCTAATCGCTCAACTTCAGTCTGGGGCAGCCTAGATTTGGGGTCAACTGTACTCATTGTTCTGACTCCTGTTGCACTTCACTACGAAATCCGCGATCCGGACTGACCCAGCGTGCACGTTGCTTCGATTTAAAAATAGTTTTCGGTAGCGCGACCACAGTCGTCATCACGGTTAATAACCAGAAAAATAACGGGTACCAAATCACCCAAAAGTAATTCCGCAGAAAACGTCCACGATCATATTTTCGATCGATGATTAAACTGACTGAAAATTGAATCAAACAGGTCAGGCCCAACATCACCCCATACCATTGCGGCAATAGGGATTGAATTGCCCACTCTCCCGGTAAAGAGAAAAATAAACCATAGAGATATAACAAGATCACAATAAAAATACAGTAAGCCCAAAGCACGCTGACCATCGACTCAAAGATGATCGGAAACATTCGTCTTAAGCGCCAATGAAATAATCTAGGGAAGTAAGCCATTTGCACTTCAATTCCCCCCTGTGCCCAGCGCAGACGCTGTTTCCACAAGCCTTTAAAGGTTTCTGGCATGTAGATATAACACAGTGCATCTGGCACATAGTGAATGTCCCAATGATCAAACTGTAGACGCCATGACACATCGATATCTTCTGTGATCATGTCATCACGCCAAAATCCGATCCGATTCAAAGCTGTTTTACGAAAACCTGCGATCGCGCCAGAGACAGTAAATATCCGCCCATAACTGCGTTGTGCGCGCTTGATCAATCCAATAATTGAGGAGAATTCAGCCACCTGTATCTTGCCCAATACGCTAGAGCGGTTGATGATACGAGGATTACCGGTCACCGCCCCCACCCGTGGAAAGGAGACTAAGTGATGCACCATCCACAATACGGCATGTGGATGTAACAGTGCATCACCATCAATACAAATCAGGTATTCATAGCGACTGACCATTGCACCTGCACGTAAGGCATAGGCCTTACCTTGGTTTTCAGCCAGATGAACCACGCGTAGCTGTGGGTGTTGTTGTTCGAGTTCATTTAAAATCGCTGCCGTTTGATCCGAACTACCATCATTCACCGCGATGATTTCAAAGCATGGATACTGACTTTGTAAAGCATACTTAATGGTTTCACGCACCTGATCCTGTTCGTTAAAACACGGAATGATGATGCTGCACCCCTCTTGACTTGGTGTAGGTTGGCTATTGCGAAAAGCCTCGCGCTTGAGATAAAACCATACCCCACCCACAATCCATAACCATGCCATCAATAAAGGATAAAAAAATGCAAAACCAAAAAATGCATCACTGATCCACACACTACTTTGATGCATATCCATTATGGCTGCCCTCCTTTCGAACCACCTTTCGTGGTTTGAGCGACATGGAATGGATCACGATAAGTCAAAGGACTATCGCTTAAGCTCAGTTCCGGATAAAGAAACTGGTGAATCGCTTGGCCATTTTCAAAAGCATAGTTATCGACTGCCAACTTCTGCACAGCAATGCTTTTCAAGGTTTGATAATCTTTTTGGTAGCGCTGCATCTCGGTGGGTGTTGCGTTGTTTTTTATACTAAAACTGATCATGAGGTGTTGTTTTCTTTGTGCATCCAGCTGAGTTAAATACTGCAACAGTGCTGCAAAGACTTTCGGTTGCTGTACAGGATCAAGCGTGATGTAAGTGAAATCCGTATGCTGACCCAGCTGTGTCAATAAAGCATCCAGTCCTTGCAGTTGGGTCTGGTGCAAATCAAATTTGACCGCGGTTTGATGGTTATTACTAACGTTGGTGTAATAACTCGATTTCTGTTTCATCGCTTGGATTGCCGCCAAGAGCGTATCTAAACTGTTTTGACACTCTGAAGTTAAGCTTGGCTGGCGAATAGCGCAGTCCAAGGCATCGCCACCATCCAACATCAAGCCCTCTATCGAGGCATTATTTTTCACTAAGTCTTCAATAACATCTGCAAAGTTCTGCGATTGTGTCATCGCTAAACTCAAAGGCAGTTCCGCATAAGTCCGGTTGAAGATTCGAGTACGACTTTGCCATACCGCACGATTGAGTAAGTCTTGCTGCATCGGCACATGTCGATTCGGGAAATAAGCCACATAACCCGAGGCTTGGCTTGGATCTTCTGCAATTGCTTTAAAAATTAAAGTGTTACTTTGTAGTGCATGCACTCGATTGAGGAGCACCCCGAGTTTTTCATCTGACTGCGCTAAGTTGGGACTGCGTAAATCTCCCAAATCTACATTGAGGATACGTTTCGACTGTTTATAAGGCGCAACTTCAAAGCGCATAAACTCCACCATCAGTTCATGAATTTGCTCAGGGGTCGGGTTTTCCATGATCAAAGCCCGTTGATGAATCACCGGATCTTGGGCGGCGGACATTTTCTTGCCCAAACTAAAGGACCAAGTAAAACCGGCTTGCTGTGCCAAATCTGAACTTTCTTGGGTGACCGCACCATAGGGCCAAAAGATCGCAGAACTCTGAATCCCCAACTCACGATCTAGTATGCTTTTGGAACGTTTGAGATCCTGATATACACGCTGACGATAACTGGCATCGCGCTCAAACTGCTGAGTTGCTGGGTCATAGCGACGTGCTGCAGCACGCGGTTGGGTATTTAACTGTGGATTAGCAACCAAACCGGTATGCATATCATCGGAGTGTGAGCCAAATTCAGCCCAACCCGATTGTTGCATCTCACGCATTTGCGCCCAGTTCATCAAATTGCCTTCCCCATAGGCCTCATAACCATCTCGAGTATTGCCATTGATCCAACTGGTCGGGATCGCAAATACAGCGGGAATTTCATAGGTCTTGAGTAATGGAAATACACGCTTATAACTACTTAAAGCCCCATCATCAAAGGTCAGTAACACTGCTTTAGCAGGGAGTTTTTTCTTGTTCTCGCGTGCTAACTGCAAGTCATGCAAGGAAATCGCTTGCCAATCCGATTGCTTTAACCAAGCAAAATATTGCGCCAAATGTTGGGTACTGATCGCATAGATATCTCGATCACCAACCTTGGCCACATCATCCCGAACATCATGGAAAGTCAGCGTCACAAAGCTATTTTCAGATACCTTCGGTTTCTGCTGAGAATGAACAGATTCAGACTGCTGTAAGGTGCTCGACATAGGGATCGAAGAGGAAATTGCAGCAGATGGCGTCGTTGTCGCAGTAACTGCTACAGTCCGCACGGCATCTGCATGTGCTGCTTGTATCAGCACATGGCTTTGCATCATTCCCAGTAGCAAGGCACAAGATAGCAGCGTCATTGGGGTGGGCTTTCTATGAGCCTGCTGAGCCCGCATCTGCAAGCGTGAGATCTCACTCGCGGTTAAATTAAATTGCTTGAAAACATTCATTAAAACCGCCCCCCAAATCCGAGCATGGCATAAGTATTTTTTTCATTTTGACCATCATAAGGGTGCAGCCTCCAGCCAATACCGTACTGAAGCTCCCAGGTTCGAGATACACGCCAGTCATGCCGATATAACGCAGCAAAGAGGGGTTTACGCTCATAGTCTTTCTGGGCAAATGTACCCATCGTCAACTCAAAATGCTGATTGAAATGACGATCATAGTTGCGCCAAGTCATCCAATCATGAAAGACACTCAGCTCCACGCTCTGGCTGCTAGATGGGTTAAAGTAGGCGGCCTCGATATCTCGGTTACGCCCCCAATAACCACTTATTTGCACATCAGTGAGGTGATGTGGGGCTTGGAAGATACGTTGTTTGGCATAGAGCATGGCTTCTTGACGCAGATTGTCATCACTACTGTCTGTCCACTGATAACTCATACCTGCCTGACGAGACTCATTGGCCTGCCAATTCAATGCGGTGCGATAAGCACTGCCTCGCACCCTATTTTCAAATGCCCGTAATGGCAGTGCAGCTTGACTTTGATAACCCAGGGCATAATTCCAGTGGTCATTTAAGTCATGTGACCAATTCAAATCGACACCTGTACGCTGGGTATCCAACCCTTGACTCAGCAACAGACTCAAATGTTTGCGATTTGAAGCCCATTCCACGCCAAGACCTGCACGTTGATCTGAGATTTGAGTATCATCACCAAAATCAGACCAACGCTGTTGATGATCCACCCACAGCCGATAATTATTTGCCAGCCACGGCGTATTTATCCGTGTACGATGCTCTCGATCACGCAAGCCATTCAAACCTCTTAACAACGCATCATCGGCATCAGACTTGCTGCGTGAAAACACACTTTGATGACTGATGCTGGCATAGTCTCGGTCACGCAACTGCTGATGACTTAAGCGCACACCGGTATCATCAGCAGCACGTTGCATCAACTCCTGATCCTGTTGACGCCAAGCAGAGATATCTTCTAGCGCTTGACGGTTTTGCATTTGGTTGATTTCAGTCGCCTGTTGCAGCGGCGTCATACCATTGAGTTGCGCTAAGATCCAATCCGACTGCTGCGGCTTTTCCCGCCAACGCAGAACCAAGGCCAAGGCATTTTGAATACTTTGCTGATTGGGGGCAGTATCGGCCAAATCTCTAAAATATTGCTCGGCTTGGGCATGCTGATTGCGATAAACCAAGTTCAGCCCTTTCAGTACGAGATAATCGATTCGATCACTGTGTGTGCTGCTATCGACGCCACTGGCTTCGCTATAGTTAAACTTGGGGAGTGCTTGATCCATCTGCTTGAGCAAATGATCTGCATCGCGATAACGCTCTTGCTCGATCAACGCATAATACCAACCAGCATAAGCGTTATAGTCCATATAGTTCTTTTCAGACTGCAAACTGGCATACAGTCGTTCTGCACGTTTTGGTTGACGGGTTTTTAAAGATGCATCGGCCACAGCATGCCGCACATAAGCGGGCATCTGCTGCACAGGACGATCAAGTTTTCGTAATTGTTCAAAGACCAACTCACTTTGATTACGCTGATTCAAGGCATAGATATAATCATAGTAAAACTGCTGTCGGATCGACTGTGATATCTCAGTCACAGGCAGGAGTGATTCAGCCTCAAAATCAGCCATCTGCAA
>JASLIY010000048.1 GCA_030152675.1 Acinetobacter sp. | reverse complement strand
CCAAGTTTTAATGGTCAGTTGCAGTTGTTGGCGACCTTGAAACGCAAGATTGTTGAAGTCCCTGCCAATCACAACGGGATTGATCTACAACGACTAGAGCAGGCCATGCAAAACTCTGGTGCCAAGTTGTGCTTGATCACGGCCAATTATCAAAATCCCTTGGGCTTCTGCCTCAGCCATGCCGATAAAGAAAAAATCGCGCAGTTGGCCGCAAAGTATCAGTGCTATGTTAGTGAGGACGATATCTTTGCCGAATGCGGCTTTAGCATGACGCGACCTTTGCCGATTCAGGCTTGGGACAAACACGGCTATGTGATTTATTGTGGTTCGATTTCCAAGTCTTTATCTCCGGCCTATCGGGTCGGTTGGCTGTGCTTACCGAAGCGTCTACAGTCCAAGCGCGCACAGATTATCACCCACCATGTCACCGTGAATACCCCTTTACAGCTGGGTTTGGCTGATTTTATTTTTAGTCGTGCCTATCGCAAGCATCTCAATCAACTGCGACCTTTTTTAATGGCGCAGGTGCAGCAGTATCGTGACTTTATCATTGAATGTTTTGATTCGGTGGAGATCCGATTAAATCAGCCCGCGGGAGGCTATGCCTTGTGGCTACAGTTGCCCGAATCGATCAAGGGCTTAGAGATGTATCATTATGCGCGGCAGCAGCAGATCAATATCGTGCCCGGTGAGGTATTTGGGGAGGGGCAGCGTTATTCGAATTTTATCCGGATCAACACTGGACATGAACTCTCTGATGAAATCCGCCAAGCGATGATCTGCTTGGCGAACTGGACCAAAGCACAGTTACAGCAACGCTCACAGCAGCTCAGTCGCCAAGTCAGTGCTTAAGCACGCCAACGCTTGAGCTGCTGTATTCTGTATGGCGCAGGCGATTAAGCCACGCTGTCCGTGTGTGGGTGTGATTGCGCCGCTTGGTTGTCGGCCTGTGATTCCGTCTGCGGTTGCATCTCATCAAAGTCCGCTTGAAGCACTACACGATAACGTGCCTTACCCGAGTGCAGTCGTTCGAGTGCATCATTAATTTTCGACATCGGATACAGCTCAATTTGTGGGGCAATATTTTTACGCGCAGCAAATTGCAGCAATTGACGTAGCACCGCAGGCGAGCCAATCGGTGAGCCTGCAACAGATTTAGCACCGCCAATTAGGTTTGCGGCGGGAATCGCCATCGGCTCCAACACCAAACCGACCATATGTAGGGTACCTTCTGGTGCAAGCGTATTCAGATACGCTTTCCAGTCCAGACTGACATTGACGGTACAGAGCAGAAAATCAAATTTACCACGGTAATTTTTAAGCCCGGCTACATCACGACTGTCCGCGATATGATCCGCACCCATGGCTTTTAGCGCGTCACTTTTATCTAAACTTGAAGTGAAGGCGGTGATTTCGCAGCCCCATGCTTTGAGCAGTTTGATCGCCATATGGCCCAAACCACCGATACCGATCACCCCCACATGGTGCACTGCTTGTATGTTGTGATTTAAGATTGGGTTAAATACCGTGACACCACCGCAGAGGAGCGGTCCAGCACTGCTTGGATCGAGGTCTTCTGGCAGTGGAATCACCCATTGCCAACCTGCGCGAACTTTGTCGGCAAAACCACCGGCATGATTGACAATGGTGGCTTGTTGGCTGCTACAAAGATTGAATTTTCCATCGATACACGGATTACAGTGCTGACAGCTTTCTGCGGTCCAGCCAATCCCGACCCGCTGACCGAGTTTGAGCCCTTTGGCCTCACTCCCGAGTTGAATAATGGTTCCAATCACTTCATGACCGGCCACGACAGGATAAACACTGTTGTTCCACTCATTGTTGATGACAGACACATCGGAATGACATAAACCACAATATTCAACTTTGACTTCGACCTGATGCGGCTGTAATTCGCCGGCATCAAAGCGATAGGGAACCAGTTCTTGACCTGCGGCATGTGCAGCATAGGCGTGTATATTTTGATTACTCATGACTAAATCCTGTTGTTGTTATCGACTGGAACTCAAGTTTTCATCAGCTCGACAGGTCTTGATTGATGCAATGACGTAGCGAGCAGAAGAGATCAGGGTATTGAATGAACGCGGCAGTACTTATTTACAATGACAACTATTTTCATGGTCATTGACCATGCCCACGGCTTGCATAAAGGCATAGCAGGTGGTGGGACCAACAAATTTGAATCCATTTTTCTTCAATGTTTTTGACATCAGTTGACTGGTTTCAGTCTGTGCTGGAGCAAGCTGATATTGTTCAACATCATTGTATAAGGGTGTTTGATCAACAAACGCCCAAAGCCAGTTTACCATATCGATATCTTGGCGACGCATCTTTAGCCATGCGCTGGCATTATCACGGATGGCCTTGAGCTTTCCGATATGTCGGATCAGTGCTGCATCCTGACATTTTTCCGCCAATTCCTCATCGGTCAGCGCGGCAATCTCATCGATAGTGTGTTGGAAAAAGTGCTGTCGATAGGCCTCGCGTTTTTTCAGCACAGTAATCCAAGATAATCCGGCTTGTTGACCTTCGAGGCAGAGCATTTCAAATAAATGTCGCTCATCACGATTGGGCTTGCCCCATTCTTGATCATGGTAGGCGACATAGATTGGATCATCAGAACACCAAGCGCAACGTTTGAGGGGGGACGTGGTCATCGGCTATTTTCCTTGGC
This sequence comes from Acinetobacter sp., assembly GCA_030152675.1. GTDB lineage: Bacteria > Pseudomonadota > Gammaproteobacteria > Pseudomonadales > Moraxellaceae > Acinetobacter. The sequence goes on along the minus strand of JASLIY010000048.1, from coordinate 7,384 downwards.
AATGTGTCACTTAGAGTGTGAACGTTGCCCATTGATCTTGTTGATTGTCCCAGTAGGACAGGGTCGCGTCAGTCAGATCTGTAAACTCAATCCACTGATCTTTGCCATTTTTATCGCCATAGCCAGTACTGATCATCAGGGCTTGCTCGTTGATTTCCATCACCCAGCCTTGATAAGTTTGTCCATGTAATTCAATCTTTTGTTGGTTGCCGGATTCTGCGAAATCGACCAAACGTTGTATCAAAGCCTCTGACATAAATGTACCTATATAAAGTTTCAATCTAAATAATTTAACCTAATTTTAAATCAGATTTGCTGTGCTTCAGTATTCATCACGCGCACTTTCGGCGCCGTGATGGCGCATGTGTTTAACGCAAATAAGGATAGGGGTTGACCGCTCCACGGCCTTTGCCGGACAGGTAGAGACCATAGTGCAAATGTGGTGCGGTATGTCGTGCATTCCCAGTATTGCCAACATAGCCGATCAAGCTGCCTTTTTTCACAAACTGGCCCTGTTTTAAACTGCGGTGATGGCCATTGAGATGGGCATAATAATGCCACGAGTTGTTGGGTCCCAAGATCCAGATCACCGTGCCACCTAGATGATTGCTTTGTAGGCTAGAGACGATGCCATCCGTGGTGCTATACACCGGCGTTCCACGTGGAGCAAGAATATCAATCCCTTCATGACGTCGACCTTGACTACGCGACGCGCCCCAGGTATCGGTCAGTTGTTGTGCTTTGATATTTTGCACAGGAATAGGTAAACGTTGTGGGAGTGGGGTATTTTTCAGTTGCGCCACTTGAGCTGGATTTAAAACGACAGCGCTTGTTTTCTTTTTTGGCGCCGTGTTACAGGCTGCGAGCAGGATCACACCGCAGGCCAACAGACTAAATCGAAGAGGATGACACAGTCGAGCAAACACAATTTATCCTTCTCTTGATGAGGATGGGGTACTCATCCTGAGCAACTGCGCTGCATATGCATGGCAGAGATGAGCACTAAAATATCAACAGTGCTGCGGCATGTTGTTGAAGCCTAGATTGAGGTCTTGGTTGCAACACCGTTAAATCAGAAGCTCGACTATGTCATAACTTGCTGGCAGAGATCAATTTTTTCATGGCCGTCGGCAGGCCTGATTCGATTGCCTGTTGTGGGCTTAACCATGTGCCGCCCAATTCAGCTTGAATATATTCTTGCTGATCGGGATCAATCACAAAAACATGCGCCTGAAGCTGCCAAGTAAAATGCGTAAAACTGTGTGAAATATCGAGCTGTGCTACCGCAGATTTAAGGTCGAGTTGCTGGCAGGTCTGTTGAAATACCCCATCATCCTCAATGATCGGTAAACACCATAGTCCGCCCCAAAGCCCCGTAGATTCACGTTGTTGCCATAACCATTGTTCGCCAGCTTGGATCAGCAGCACTTTGGCAGATTTGATCGGAACTGCTTTTTTGGGTTTTTTATACGGCAGTTGCTGTTCGATCCCTTGCTGATGTGCTTGGCAATGTTGCTGCATCGGGCAGTACAAACACAGCGGCTTTTTCGGGGTACAGATGGTAGCACCTAAGTCCATGATGGCTTGGGTGTAATCATGATTGCGTTCGGTCGGACACAGTGTAGTTGCCAACTCCCACATGCGACGTTCATGTACGGGCTTGGACAGATCATCCTCAATAGCAAAAAATCGTGCCAAAACACGTTTTACATTACCATCCATGATCACACCATATTGGCGAAGCCCGAGTGACATCAGTGCACCGCCAGTTGATCGCCCAATGCCGGGCAGTGCCATCCATTGTTCGAGATCTTGTGGAAACTGTCCTTGTGCTTGATGGGTCACGATGCCTGCGGCGCGGTGCAGATTTCGTGCGCGAGCATAGTAGCCCAGCCCAGCCCAATACGGCGCAACATCATCCCAACTGGCATGACCTAAGCTTTCAACCGTTGGAAAACGTTGAATAAAACGATCATAGTAATTCAGTACTGTTTTGACTTGGGTTTGCTGCAACATGATTTCGGAGACCCAAACTTTATAAGGATCATCGCTGATTTGCCAAGGGAGATCATGTCGACCATGTTGATCAAACCAATCGAGGAGTGCAGCGGAAAAAGAAAAATCAGACATGAAGATGGACGAGATAAAGGGTAATTACAGAGCTGCTGAGTATACCCAATTCGTCTGTTGAGGATCAGAAAGTTTCGTTAAAGATCACATGAATTCAACGGCGCTGTAAATAGTCAAACAAAAGTAGCCGTGCTGGAGAACACTGTGCCTCGTGTGTCTGTCTCGTGTATCGCTGGAGAAATACCACGTAACCCTAGATGCCGTGTCAACAAATTCTAATACAGGAGGACATCACGTTAAATCGGCAGCATCCTTGCCGCCAAGCTCAGCCAAGGCTGAACACAGTGAGATTGATATGCGATCCATGGCTTGCACTGCTGAAGCAAGTCAGACTTATTGATCGGTTAAGATGCCCCAGCGCTTGTCGAGTTTAAGCACTTGGTTGTCATAACGGGGAATGATATGAATATGAAAATGTTCCGAAGCTTCTTCGCCAAAGACTTTGCCGTCATTAAAGGCGATGTGAAAGCCTTCAGGTTGATGACGACGTTTTAATTCATTGCGCGCCAATTCAAGCAACGACTGTAGGCACTTACGTTCTTTATCGGTAATATCGAAAAATGAACTCACATGGCGTAGTGGGATGACCACAGAGTGGCCTTTAGATAATGGATTTATTTCAGGTAAAATTACCCCAAACTCATTTTTTTCAATAATGTCATATTCATCAAAATGACAATAAGCGCATTTATTTTCAGCCATTTTCCATCCTCTTATTTAATTTCTAAAGGGGTATTGTGGATGACCTGATCGCGCATGTCGACCAGGATCAGATTAGTTCAAGCGCTCTGCAAGTAATGCATACATGGCACTGAGACCGGTTTTTTCTGCTGCTGCGTTGTAGCCCAGATCAACGCCATTGGCTTTTGCGCGTTCATCGGCGAGGGGGTTACTAAAGCCATGTTTGGCATCTTTGAGGATTACAACTTCGTGATCAACATCGGCTTGACGCATATCCGCTTTAAAGTTAGCGACATCATCTAAGCTCACCATACTGTCCGCCTCACCATGTAGAACTAGAATTTTCGCTTGAATTTTATCTTTTTCTGCTGGCGCCGCAGCACTCAAAACACCGTGAAAAGTGATCGCTGCTTTCAGCTCAGCACCAGAACGGGCAAGATCTAAAACCACTTTACCACCATAACAAAAACCTACGGCAGCAAGGCGTTTAGGGTCAACTTCAGTTTGTGCTGCAAGGGTCTCTAAGGCTGCAGTGGCACGGGTGACAAGGGTGTCTGCCTGTTCAAAGGTCTGCATCATCCAAGCTTGAGCTTCAGCCACGGTGGTGGTGACTTTTTTATCGCCATACATGTCGATCGCAAAAGCCGCATAACCATGTTCTGCAAGTTCACGTGCGCGTTGTTCGGTATATTCATTTCGGCCCCACCATTCTGGTGCGACGATGACACCCGCGACTGCTGTGGCGTTTTCAGGTGCGGCAAAATAGCCAATGAGTGTACTGCCATCAGCGGCAACATATTCAATTTCACGTGTTTTAATCGACATGGTCATGTATTAAATCCTTGTATACATCAAGAAGAGAAAGCAGACCGATTAAACCACATCCCGATGTCATTCAAAGGACTTTGTTGCGAATCTTAACAGGAGAAGTGTGTATAAATATTTAAGTTGAGATCAGTAGAATTAAGTTTAAAAAAGAAGGAGTTAATCCTTCTTTTTTTGTTTTTTATTTCAGGTGAATGTGGAGTTGATTTTTTTAGGTTCGCCCGCGTGAAATAAAGCTGATGATTGCGAGAATAACGGCGACGATGAGTAGGATAATTGCGAATTCTTTTGATAGGCCTGCGACACCACCAAAACCCAATAAACTTGCGATCAGTGCAATAACTGCGAATATGATTGCCCAGCGAAACATGATGAATACTCCTTGTATTTTTATAGTGTTTTTTAAGTATAGGAAAAGCATTAAAAATAACCTGTGAAGTTATGTAGATAAAATGTGTATAAAACACAATTGCATCACTTATTTTTAAAAAGATGCCTGTTAATTAAGTTGATTGGGAAGCTGATATACTGGGCTTCATTTCCCCTTCTACTTTATTTCTTTGTGCTATGACCGATCAGTTACGTCCGCAGTTTTGGAAAAAATATCCACTTGAACAACTCAATCCTACGGAATGGGAGGCGCTGTGTGATGGCTGCGGCTTATGTTGTCTGATCAAGCTTGAGGATGAAGAAACGCGTGAAGTGGCTTATACCCGAGTGGCCTGTAAGCTCTTGGACTGTGAAACAGCACAGTGCTCAAACTATAGTGATCGCCTCAAATATGTGCCGGACTGTGTACAGTTGACGGTTGAAAAGCTCAAAGATATTTATTGGTTGCCGCCGAGTTGTGCCTATAGTCGTTTATATCAGGGTAAAAATTTACCTTCTTGGCATTATCTCAATACTGGTTCCCGTGACAGCGTGCGCAGTGCTCGCAAGTCTGCCGCAGGACGTTGTATCTCCGAAGTCGATGTAGATGAGGACGAAACGGAAGACTATATCGTGCGCTGGATTCGTTGAGCTGCATTGAATTTGTTCAAAATCATATCCGTCTGCACGCAGTTGCATGTGATGAAAGATTCGCTGAGTTGAGGTGAATACGGTACTATAACTGGGTGTATCACCATGAAAGTTGCCAATGTCCGAGACTCACATTCCACTGCCTGAACGTATTCGACCACGTGATTTGTCTGAAATTATCGGACAAGACCACTTGCTCGGTGAAAACGCACCACTGCGCCAAATGATTGATCAGGGCCACTTGCCCTCGGTGATTTTTTGGGGCCCACCTGGTGTGGGGAAGACCACGATCGCACTCTTGTTAGCACAAGCTGTGGATCGCACTTTTATCAGTTTGTCTGCACTAAATACGGGTGTCAAAGAACTGCGCGAAATCATTGCGGAAAGTGGTGATTTGTTGGTGCCTGTGGTGTTTATTGATGAGATCCATCGCTTTAATAAATCTCAGCAAGATGCCTTACTCAGTGCAGTCGAAAAGGGCAAAATCACCTTAATCGGTGCCACCACTGAAAACCCATCCTTTGAAGTCAACAGTGCTTTGTTGTCGCGTTGCCAGGTCTACACCTTAAATGCATTAGATGAAAAAGCGATTCAAGCATTACTCAACAAAGCCATTCAACAAGATTCATTTCTAAAAAGTCGCCAGCTGCATATTGAAGAATATGACGCCTTGATCCAATTCTCGGCAGGCGATGCGCGTAAGGCCTTAAACCTACTTGATCTAATCGCAAGTACTTTTGAGCCAGATCAAGATAATGTCATCACCAATGCTGTGGTGGTCAAAGTCGCCCAGCAAAATATTGCACGCTATGACAAATCTGGTGAACAGCATTATGACTTGGTGTCTGCATTTATTAAGTCGATTCGTGGCAGTGATCCCGATGCGACTTTATATTGGATGGCGCGGATGCTCAAAGGCGGTGAAGATCCGGTATTTATTGCGCGCCGCATGTTGATTTCGGCTTCTGAGGATATTGGCAACTCCAATCCCAATGCGTTGTTGTTGGCGGGTGAGTGTTTCCGTTCGGTTCAAGCCGTAGGGATGCCTGAAGCACGTATTATCTTGGGACAGACGGCGGTATATCTGGCGACCAGTGCCAAGAGCAATAGTACGTATTTGGCGATCAATAAAGCTCTGGAACTTGCTGAAAAAACTGCAAACTTACCTGTGCCACTACATCTACGCAATGCACCGACCAAGCTGATGAAACAGCAGGGCTATGGCGTGGATTATCTCTATCCGCATCATTATCCTGAGCATTTTGTGCGTCAAGAATATATGCCGCCTGAGATTAAAGGTACAAAGTTGTATGAATCTGCACGCAATAAGCGTGAGGTTGAAGGCGAACGTTTACAGCAACGTCGTTGGCAGGATCAAGCCTAGTCAGCGCGTTAATTGAACCTGCGTTGCTCATAGCATAAGACAGTCAAATAGCGCATTAAAAACAAGCATTAAAAAACCGCGCCGAAGCGCGGTTTTTATTTGATCAGATGATCATATCAGTCTAAGACTTATTTTTTGTCATCTTTTACTTCAGTGAATTCTGCATCAACAACACCGTCATCGGCTTTTTGTTGTTGGCCAGCATCACCTTGGAATGCATTTGGATCAAAACCTTGTGCACCGCCTTCCGCTTGTTGTGCTTGTTCATAAGCACGTTGCGTAATAGGCATCAAGATGTTTTGCAAAGCTTCAGTTTTAGCTTTGATGTCTTCAACATCATTTTCTTTTGCAGCCGCTTCAAGTTCAGCAACCGCAGCTTCAACCGCTGTTTTCTCATCTTCAGTAACTTTGTCACCTAGATCTTTAACCGCTTTTTGTGAACTTGAAACCAATGCATCCGCTTCGTTGCGTGCTTTAGCCAACTCTTCAAATTTGCGATCTTCTTCAGCATTCGCTTCAGCATCTTTGATCATTGCATCGATTTCAGCATCAGATAAGCCTGAGTTAGCTTTGATTTGAATCGATTGCTCTTTACCAGTGCTCTTATCTTTTGCTGATACTTTCAAGATACCATCAGCGTTGATGTCAAATGACACTTCAATTTGTGGCACACCGCGTGGCGCAGGTGGGATATCGCCCAATTGGAAGTTACCCAACAATTTGTTTTGTTGAGCCATTTTACGCTCACCTTGGAATACTGAGATATCAACCGCAGGTTGGTTATCTGCTGCAGTCGAGAACACTTGAGATTTCTTCGCAGGAATCGTGGTATTTTTCTCGATGATTGCAGTCAATACGCCGCCCATGGTTTCGATACCAAGTGTTAAAGGTGTCACGTCTAACAATAGAACGTCAGTTTTGTCACCAGACAATACCGCACCTTGAATCGCAGCACCCATGGCAACCGCTTCGTCTGGGTTCACGTCTTTACGTGGCTCTTTGCCAAAGAAGTCTTGTACTTTTTGTTGTACAAGTGGCATACGAGACTGACCGCCTACCAAGATCACGTCTGAAATATCAGAAGTTGAAAGACCAGCATCTTTCAATGCAATACGGCAAGGCTCAATGGTACGTGCAACTAAGTCAGCAACGAGACCTTCAAGTTTTGCACGTGTTACGTTGATCACTAAGTGTTTAGGACCAGACGCGTCTGCAGTGATATACGGCAAGTTGATTTCAGTCGAAGTTGAAGAAGACAATTCGATTTTTGCTTTTTCAGCTGCTTCTTTCAAACGTTGTAGCGCTAAAGGATCAGTTTTTAAGTTGAAGTCTTGCTCTTTTTTG
>JASLIY010000019.1 GCA_030152675.1 Acinetobacter sp. | reverse complement strand
TGAGGTTTTGATTAAAGTCCGTGCTTTTGGTTTAAACCGTCCAGATATTCTCCAGCGCCAAGGTCTGTATCCAATGCCGAAGGGCGTGACGCCTGTTCCGGGATTGGAAGTCGCGGGTGAAGTGGTCGCTGTCGGTGCAGAGGTCAGCCGTTTTAAAGTGGGCGATCGAGTCTGTGGTTTGACCAATGGTGGTGGCTATGCCGAGTATTGTGTTGTACCCGCCTCGCAAGTGTTGATGATTCCTGAAGGGGTGAGCGATGTGCAAGCAGCCGCGATTCCAGAAACCTTTTTTACTGTGTGGGCCAATGTGTTCCAGATGGGACGTGCCAAAGTCGGTGAAACGGTCTTGGTACACGGTGGCAGTAGCGGGATTGGAACCACGGCATTGATGTTGTGTCAGTCCATGGGCATCAAGACCTTTGCTACGGTCGGGTCAGATGAGAAAGTCGCGGCGATTCAACACCTCACACACGCCATTAACTACAAAACTCAAGACTTTGAACAGGTGATTCAGGCCGCAAGTGATGATGCGGGTGTCGATGTGATTTTGGATATCGTGGGCGCGCCTTATTTAGCCTCCAATCTAAACTTGTTACGTCGAGATGGGCGTTTGGTTTATATCGCATTCTTGGGCGGTGCTAAAGCCAAGGATGTCAAACTGGGTCAGATCATGATGAAGCGCCTGACCATCACCGGTTCAACCATGCGTGCGCGTAATACGGCCGAGAAAGCCATCATCGCCCAAGATTTGGAGCAGCATGTTGCGCCGCTTTGGGCCAAAGGCGAATGCTTGCCGATGATCTATAAAACCTTCGCCTTTGAGCAGATCCAAGATGCACATATTGCGATGGACACTGGCGAACATATTGGAAAAATTGTCGTTACAGTTTAAATCTCTCTTTACCCCCTCCAAGTTAAAGACCTCTCTTTGTCAAGGAGAGGTTTGGTGAGGCTTGAGTCTAAAATCCTTCTAATACAATCTTGCCGATGCTTTGTCCTGTTTCGATTATGGCGTGTGCTTGTTGAATATTGGCGGCATTGATCGCGCCGAGATGAGTGGAGAGGGTACTTTTAATCTGTGCCTGATCCACCAAGGTTGCCACCTGCGCTAAGATCTGCCCTTGTTGTTGCATATCTGCGGTTTGGAACATTGAGCGCGTAAACATCGACTCCCAATGAATCGAAATGGATTTGCCCTTAAAGGCATTGATGACAAAGTTTTCAGGATCATCGATTAGACCCACTCGACCTTGTGGCGCAATTAATTGCGCGATTTCGCTTTGATGCTGCTGAGTACCGGTGATAGAAAAGATATAGCTCGGTGCGGGTAAGTCGAGTGTCTTGAATTGATCGACCAGAGATTGGGAATGATCCAGAATGACATCGGCACCAATTTGCGCTAACCATTGTTTGGATTCTGGACGTGACGCCGTGGCGATCACCTTGAGATCGGTTAGGGTTTTTAAGAGCTGTACTGCGATTGAACCCACCCCACCGGCAGCGCCAATCACCAAGATACTGCGGGCTTGACCTGCAACTGGGACATGTACATTTAAACGATCAAATAACATTTCCCACGCTGTAATCGAGGTCAGCGGTAGGGCAGCAGCTTCCGCATCACTCAGGCTTTGAGGCTTGAGTGCCACGATGCGTTCATCGACCAATTGATATTGTGCATAAGAGCCATCACGCAATAAAGTCCCGGCATAAAACACCTGATCACCCGGCTGAAAGCCAGTCACATCAGGGCCCACGGCTTTGACTGTGCCGACGGCATCACGGCCTAATATTTTCCAGTCTTGATTGTCTTCAGCAGTGCGTTGTCGAACTTTGATATCAATCGGGTTAATCGAAATGGCATTGACCTGCACCAACAGATCATGACCGGCGACGCTGGGCAGATCACGCTCAAGTTCAGTAAATAGATGTTCTTGGTCGATCGGAAATGGTTTTTGGTATGCGATGACTTTCATATTGTTCTCCTCATGAATGCTTTGAGTAAATCATATTCGCGATGATTGTGCAGCGATGAAAAGAATGAACTTGCACGCTTATTTTTGAGGAGGTCTGATCTAAAGTGTAAAGGCTGTACAACATACAGCTTCAACTGAGATTTAGTATGAATTCTCAGCATGCGGCTAAGTTTTTAAGCCACTTTTATGCGACAATTAGTTTTTCTGTTTTCTATTAGGTCGGTCATGCAAGATCAATCCCCTGCAGCTATCAGCGATATTGAAATTTTAGATATCTTACAATCCATGAAAGATGATGTGCTTAACGTTGAAGCCAATGAACTCATTCAGCAAGGGGGAAAAGCGGGCCGTCAAGAAGCACATAAACAGGCCTTAGTTGCATTACAACAAAGCTTTGAATCTAAGTTCAATGAAGCAGTGACTTTGGCCTTGCATCTCAATAGCACCCAAAGTAAAAAAATCCGTTATAAAAAAGACCGTATTCGTATCCTAAAAGCCAAAGGAATTGATTATTTAGAGATTGATGGAGTTGAAACCGCGCAAGTGTTGGCGCAGATTGCTCAAGCGATTGAGATCGAAGATGGCATCGTGACCCAAGATTTGCACAATATCTTCCCGTTTTGGAAACAAGGCTGGCCGATGGTACAGTTTGACAATGCCTACAAAATCCTTGAAGACGACATCAACATTCATTATCAAGCCACACTAGATGTCTTGATTAAACGCTATGCCTAAAATGGATTTCGCCGTGCATGTTCGAGGGCTTGCTTTGAGTCTGACTTGCATCGCGATTGCGTTTCAATACTCAGCGTTTGACTGAACAGCACGTTTCAGTGACTCAACGCCGTCTCCGTCATGGGCTACATGACGGAGACGGCGAGTGTAGATTAATTAGACCTGTGAGAAGAGTGGGAACACACCAAATAACATTGAAATTCCCAGCATCACTAAACAGGTCAAGATTGCCCATTTGATGGAAAACTTCTGATGATCTGCAAATTCAACCCCGGCCAGACCACATAATAAATAGGTTGAGGGCACCAATGGAGAGAGGAGGTGCACCGGTTGACCCACGATCGAGGCACGCGCCATTTCCACAGGGCTAATGCCATAATGAACCGCAGCTTCGGATAAAATCGGCAATACCCCATAATAAAACGCATCATTGGACATAAAAAACGTCAATGGCATACTGAGTACTGCCGTAATCGGTGCCAAGTATGGCCCCATACTTTGTGGAATAAATGCGATCAACTCTTTGGACATGGCTTCGACCATACCCGTTCCGGATAAGATGCCGGTGAAAATGCCTGCCGCAAAGATAATTCCCACCACAGCCATGGCACTGCCTGCATGATTGGCGAGTAAACGTTTTTGCATGTCGAGGTCTTTGTAATTCACCACCAGCGCGATACACAAGGCCACCATAAACAAGATCGGCATCGGTAACACGCTTTTGATCAAGCTGATCATCAGGACTAGGGTAAGGATACCGTTAAACCAACGCAGATGTGCGCGATTGGCCTCAGGATCTTGTGATATTTGAATGTGATCGCCGTGGCTAATATCAAGTTCGACAATACCAAGACGCTTACGTTCATAGCGACCATAAAGAAAGGCCATGAAAAATAACCACGCAATTGCAAATAGCATCGGCACGATCATCGGAACAAACACATCACTTGGATCGACTTTTAACGCCGTGGCAGCACGTGCTGTTGGCCCACCCCAAGGTGTGAGATTCATGATGCCACTGGCCAACATCATTAAACCAGCCATGATCAACGGGCTCATGCCCAAGCGGCGATACAGTGGAAGCATCGCAGCAACACAGATCATATAGGTGGTCGAACCATCACCATCTAAAGAAACAATCAGGGTGAGGAATACTGTCCCCAGTGTGACTTTGAGAGGGTCGCCTTTGACTTTTTTAAGAATCCATTTGACTGAGGGATCGAACAAGCCAGTATCGATCATGATCGCAAAATACAAAATGGCGAATAACAGCATGATCCCCGTTGGTGCAAGCTTCTTGATGCCTTCTAGCATCATTTCACCCAAACCGCTGAGTTGAATATGACTTAAGCTTTCAAAATAAAAACCGAGTACGTAGGCCAACAAGGCAAAAATGATGGGGATTAAGGTGAGTGCAATTAAGGCACTTAAACGTTTCGACATGATCAGATACATAAAGCAGCCGATCATGCTGATCCCTAATAAAGTCAGCATAGTTCAATCCTTTGAAATCTATAAATTGGAGTTATATTTTAATCATGCATTCCAGACTGATTCGACTCTATATCCATTCTTGAAAGCAAATCGCGATAAGTGGCAAAGCGCATGCGTTGAATTAATTTTCGGTTCGGTCTGCCGTGCTTAAACAGTAAAAAATCATGCTAGTGAATTTCTTAATTAAACTCAATATTGAAAATGATATGTTAAATAATCTTATATATACCTAAAAAATATTTATTTAAATTATAATCTTAGCGTGATATTTTTGCTTAATTTGTATATTAAAACAGCAATACTTGGATGCAGTGAATGGAAAATAGACAGCTTAAGTATTAAATTACAGCGATTGTAATGTATTTGATCAAAGCGCGTGATCTGAATAGTTTCGATTGGATCACGAATTGAAGACACACCTTCGGCAGAGACTAAAACGCTGTGATGCATCTGATTGTAAGATGGATCACAGCGAGATGAATCACAGCGTTTTAGTTATTCTGTACCGAAAGCAGATTGAACAGGGGGGAGATCTTAGTCTTCTTCAACGGCATCAGTTTCAGGAGGATCTTCTTTGATGAGCCGTGTGACCAGTAATTGATCAATACGATAATGATCGACATCGACGACTTCAAACTTGTAACCGGCAAAGATCACCAAGTCCGCAGGACGCGGGATTTTGCGTAGCTGAAACATCATAAAGCCTGCAAGGGTTTCATAATTTTCATGATCAGGCATGGTATCGATTTCAAGCGCATGCATCATATCTTCGATTGGCGTACTGCCTTCGATCAGCCAAGAATTGGCATCGCGTTGAATGATTTGCTGCTCTTCCTCCATCGGGGTGACCCAGTCGCCCATGACGGTAATCATAATGTCAGAGAGGGTAATCACGCCGACCACTAAGGCATATTCGTTAATCACCACTGCAAATTTTTCTTTGGTGGCACGAAAGCGATCGAGGAGTTCAGATAAGGTGAGCGCATCAGGAATGGTCAATACGGTACGAATGGTAGATTCGTTGAGTTGATTTATTTTTTGATGATTTAGAATGCGCACCAAAATATCTTTGGCATCAATATAACCAATCACTTCATCGATGGTTTCATTACAGACTAAAAACTTGGAAAAAGGATATTCAGCCAATTTTTGGCGAATACTTTCTTCTGGTTCATTTAAAGTAAAATACACCACATTTTCACGTGGGGTCATACTTGAAGGGACGTTACGTTCTTCAAGCTCAAATACGTTTTCAATAAAGTGATGTTCTTGCTTCTGTAAGACCCCCGCTTGAGCACCGGCATTCACCAAGGCCGAAATATCATCAAAGGTCAGACTGTCATCGCGTTTGGTATTGACTTTAAAGACTCTGAAAATCGAGTTGGCAATAATATTAATAATCCATGCCAGCGGTTTACAGACCTTAATAAACACCAAGATTGGATTGATCACCATAATCGCCAGTTTTTCTGGGAAAATCATGGCCAATCGTTTTGGCATTAAATCCGCAAATAATATAAATAAAGAGGTGACGGTCAGAAACGACAAGCTAAACCCGATGCTGTCTGTCCAAGGACTTGGATAGATGCCGTCGACTAAATTGTTGAAGTAGGGACGTAGTGAGGATTCACCAACAATACCACCTAGAATCGCCACAGCATTGACCCCGATTTGCGTTGAAGCAAAGAAGTCGGCTGAATTCTCTTGGGTATTGATGACTTTGCTGGCACGCTCGTCTCCACCTTCCGCAAGAAGTTTGAGTTTCATTTTACGAGAGCCAGCAATTGCAATTTCAGATAAAGATAAAAAGAATGAGCACGATACCAGAAAAATAAGTATTACAATGCTTTGAAAAATATCCATACCTCACCTGTGGTTATAAAGTTTTGCTTGATGTCACATTTGCTCATGGTATTACCGTTAGATGAACAGTTTGATGACTCACTTTAGCAAAACGATATAAAGAGTGATCAAATTGAGTCAACATATTTTTATTTAGGAATTCACAAGTATTCATGAAAATTTTGATTTAATCATCAGTCAGGCCACAAGGGAGTGGCTGACTGAAATTTTATCACAATCGTTTGATTAGAAAAAAGTATGTGGCGGTTGAGTGCTGCTATTATTTGACAAGTATTCACGGTTTTCTTCTTCAATCATTTGTCGAGCAACGTACAGGATCAATTGACGTAACCAACGATGCGCAGGATGATGATGAAGGAGTGGACACCATGCCATTTTCAATTCAAATTCTGGAATATAAAAAGGAGGGTCTCTTAAAAGCAAGTTTTGATTGCGTGCTTGCAGACGTGCGATGCGAGAGGGCAGCGTTGCGATCAAGTCGACATTGGCTGCAAGTAGACCTGGCATTTGATAGTGACGTGTAAACACTGAGATTTTACGTTTTTGACCGATACGATCCAGTGCCTGATCGATCCAACCCAAGCCAGCTTGTTTCTCTGGATTGACGCCGAAACCGACGCCCATGCCTGTTTTAGACACCCAAATATGTTGTGCATCTAAATAGCTTTTCAGGTTGAGACTAGTCCCAGCAGGGTGCTTGTCATTTAACAGACAAGAAAAACTATCGCGCCAGACCAAGACTTGATGAAAACTTTGTGGGATTTCATTGAAGCGGTTAATGGCTAAGTCAACTTTCCCTTGTTCCATGTCACGATAAGAGACATCACTTGGGGTTAAAAAGTCGAGTACCACATTCGGTGCTTCAGAGCGTAGCGCTTTGACCAGTCGAGGAACCAATGTCGCTTCAGCATAATCTGAAGTCATAATTCGGAACACACGATTACTGGTATAAGGTCGAAATTCGGTACGTGGCTCTAAAATCATGGATAAATCAGAGAGCGCATCACGAATACGAGGTTGTAATTCTAATGCGCGTTCGGTTGGTGTCATACCTTCTGAAGAGCGGATTAAAAGTGGATCATTAAATAAATTACGTAAGCGACGTAAAATATTACTCATCGCAGGTTGGGTGACGCCTAATTGTTCAGCAGCACGGGTGACATTTTTCTCACGTAATAGTACGTCAAGGTAAATTAGAAGGTTAAGATCGACCCGCTCCAGATTCATAGAAAAAATACCGAAAATAAACTCATGAAATCATTTTGAATTATGCCATATCTAAATTGCTTTGTGTAAAAGCATATTTAAAAAACTATTTAAGCCGAGCAAAGCTAGACGTAGCCAGTACTTGAGCGAAAACAGGGCTTTAAAATTAGGCCTAAGAAATTTACTGCTGCCTGCCATAGATATTTTTGTTAAGCAAGCAAACAAGTGTAAGTTTTCAATTCTATTTCGGGGCTGTGCAAATCTGTTAAACATAATGGCTTGATAAGCAAGAGGGTTATAATAAGACTTTGATCTATATATTTTTTAAATAAATAGTGAAGATTAGCCTAGACTATTGGATTAATTCTGATCCTCACTCTAAGCTGTGTTCATAACAATGAAGTGATCTAAATCTGAGCAGATGGTATCGCAAGGATTTAGTTCTTCGATTGATGAAATCCTAAATTTAATACAGGAACAGATCATGACTACTTATCAAACAGCGATTGATGCAATCCGCGAATTAAAAGCAAAATTTGGCAACACATGGCGTGACATTAGCCCAGAAGATGCTGCG
>JASLIY010000004.1 GCA_030152675.1 Acinetobacter sp. | reverse complement strand
GAGCCGTTCCGTGAAGCGTTGCATAAACTGCAAATCAATGACTCTGCGTTATTCTTTGAGCCTGAAAGCTCAGATGCGTTGGGCTTTGGCTTCCGCTGTGGTTTCTTGGGCATGTTGCACATGGAAATCGTACAAGAGCGCTTAGAGCGTGAGTATGATTTGGACATCATTACCTCGGCACCGACCGTGGTGTATGAAGCATTGACCAAAACTGGCGAAACGATTTATATCGATAGTCCATCGAAAATGCCAGATGGTTCAACCGTTGAAGATCTACGCGAACCGATTGCAGACTGTCATATTTTGGTGCCACAAGAATACTTGGGTAACGTCATGACCTTGTGTATCGAGCGTCGTGGTGTGCAAAAAGAAATGAAATTCTTGGGTAACCAAGTTTCATTGAACTTTGAAATCCCAATGGCTGAAGTGGTGATGGACTTCTTTGACCGCCTCAAATCTTGTTCACGTGGTTTTGCGTCACTTGACTATAACTTCGTGCGTTTTGAAAGCTCGGATTTGGTGAAAGTCGATGTCTTGATCAACGGTGAAAAAGTCGATGCGCTTGCGATGATCTGTCATAAAAATGACGCGCGTCATCGTGGTATTGCCTTGGCCGACAAGATGAAAGATTTGATTCCACGTCAAATGTTTGATGTTGCGATTCAAGCGGCGATTGGCGCGCAAATTATTGCCCGTTCTACCGTGAAGGCGATGCGCAAAAACGTATTGGCTAAATGTTATGGCGGTGACGTGTCGCGTAAGAAGAAACTACTTTCTAAACAGAAAGAGGGTAAGAAACGCATGAAGCAAGTGGGTAGTGTTGAAATCCCACAAGAAGCGTTCTTAGCTGTTTTACAAGTCGATAAAAAATAATAGAGAGCATATAGCCCATGGATTTTGATTTTAATTTAATTCTCGTACCTGTCACCATTGTGTTTTTTGCACTGTGGTTACTGGATAAGTTGGTTTTAAAGCAACGCGAAACCAAAGGTAAGGGATACGAAAACTTCATTATCACATGGGCATATGATTTCTGGCCGGTGTTGGCAGTGGTGTTGGTGCTGCGTTCATTTTTATTTGAACCGTTTAATATTCCTTCGGATTCGATGGTGCCGACCTTAGAAACCGGTGATTATATTTTGGTGAATAAATTCCAATACGGCGTGCGTTTACCGATTACCAATACCAAGATTATCGATGTGGGTGAACCTGAGCGCGGCCAAGTGGCTGTGTTCCGTTATCCACTGAATCCAAAAATCAGTTATATCAAACGAATTATTGGCTTACCGGGGGATCATGTGGTGTATGATCAGGGCCAGTTATTTGTAAATGGCGAACAGGTCAAACAAGTTCCTGTCGAATTTAGTCGTAAGAAAGATGATTTAGATACCCCGAAATCAATCTATTACAATGAAAGCATTGGCAATCACACCCATTTGACTCGAATTTTAGAAGGTCAAAATCCGTTGGTTGCTGTGTTTCAATATGCACAAAACAAAGCTGATCTGCCGTATGTTTCAACAGTGAACGATCGCTTTGTGCAATCTAAAGGTCAGAGTTGGGAAGTGACGGTTAAACCAGGGCATTATTTTGCCATGGGCGATAACCGTGACCAAAGTTCGGACAGTCGTTTTTGGGGTCAAGTCCCTGAAGAAAACCTGATCGGCCATGCAGTCTATATCTGGATGCATAAAGAGCCAGGATTTAATCTTCCAAGCTTTAGCCGCAACGGTTCACTGGATAAGCAGATTCAATAATTCTCATTTCAGTGTTTGTTGTAGAGCGTAGCTTTGCCCATGACTGCGTGACAGCCGGCTCGACATTGTTGCCATTGCTGCTCACGCAGTTTGGCGTTCAAGGCCGAAGTCAGGTTGGCGGTGTCCGCGGGCATCAAGCGCGACGGACGCGTTTGGGGGCTGCGCAGCATCTGCACAATCCATGCAATACTCGAGCGCTTGGTGGGAAGAATTTGAAATATTGTCACCAATTTGCCTTTAGAACGTTTTAAAATCATTCATATACAGCCAGTGAGGATTTATCCTTGCTGAACATCGCAATCGTATTAACATTTGAGAAGAGTTTTGATCAAAGGTCAGTTCAAACTAAGTGATCCACGTTTAATCAGTCGTATCGGGTATGAGTTTAAGCAACCTGAATTGCTGCAATTGGCGTTGACTCACCGTTCCGTCAGCCACAAATATAACTATGAGCGCCTCGAGTTTTTAGGTGATTCATTACTCGGCATGATCATTGCCAATTACTTATATCATGCCTATCCGCATGAAAATGAAGGGCGTTTGACGAGAATGCGCGCCACCTTGGTTCGCCAAGAGGCGCTGGGCAAAATTGCAAACGATTTGAAACTGAGTCATAGTTTGATCCTGAGCACGGGCGAATTAAAATCAGGCGGTCATCATCGTGAGTCGATTTTGGCGGATACTGTAGAAGCCATTATTGGTGCGATTTATATTGATTGTGCTGATTTGTCGGTATTACAGCCTGTGGTTCTAAAATGGTATACCCCATACTTCGAACATATCGAACCGACGGATCAACTCAAAGATCCAAAATCAAGATTACAAGAATATCTTCAAGCCCATAAACAACCTCTCCCTGTCTATGATGTGGTGGATATTCAGGGTGATGCCCCGAACCAGCATTTCAAAGTGGAATGTACGGTGAATGGCCTACCCAAGTTGCGAGGTGAGGGATCAAGTCGCCGCTTTGCAGAACAAGCCGTTGCGGCAGAAATTTTAAAGCTATTGGAGCAATAACCCTCATGTCGACAGATAACGATCAAAAAGCTACTCAGTTCCCAGATCAAAAACCAAGCAAGTCTGCTGATCAACATAAAGCAGATCTTGTGAGCGAAGACATTGATGATCGCTTGGATGATCAGGAGTTTGACGAAGAGCCTGATATGATTAATCAGTTCTTCAACGCGCAACAAACCCCAATTCCAGCCGACTATAAAAGTGGTTTTGTGGCCATCGTCGGTCGTCCAAACGTAGGTAAATCCACGTTGATGAACCACGTCTTGGGTCAAAAACTTTCTATTACTTCACGTAAACCTCAAACCACACGACATAAAATTGTCGGTATTGATAGCCGTGAGAAGTCGCAGGCAGTGTTTGTGGATACCCCAGGGATGCACAAAAAAGAAGTGCGTGCCATCAACAAGATGATGAACCGTGCGGCTCATTCTGCATTGCGTGATGTGAACTTGGTCTTATTTGTGGTGGATGCACATAAGTGGACGCCAAATGATGACTTAGTTTTAGAAAAGTTAAAAAATGCAGAAATGCCTGTGGTGTTGGTGATCAATAAAATCGACACACTTGAAGATAAAAAGACATTGTTGCCGTTGATTAAAGAACGCACCAAGTTAATGAACTTCGCTGAGATCATTCCAGTGTCTGCATTACGTGGTGCGAACCTCGATCAATTGCGTGATACGATCGAGAAATATCTACCATTCCAGCCACCGTTATATTCTTTGGATCAAATCACCGATCGTTCAGAGCGCTTTTTGGCCAGTGAAGTGATCCGTGAAAAAATCATGCGTCAACTCGGTGAAGAGCTGCCTTATGATCTGACGGTTCAGATTGAATCATTTAAAGTTGAAGATTCTGTTTTAAATGAAAAAAGCGGCAGAATGAAACCAGCATGTACTTATATCGACGCCACAATTTTTGTGGAGCGTTCAGGTCAGAAAGCCATCGTGATTGGTGAGAAGGGCGCTAAACTGAAACGTATTGGTATTGAAGCACGGACCGATATGGAAAAAATGTTTGAGCAAAAAATCATGCTCACACTTTGGGTTAAAGTCAAAGGGGGTTGGTCGGATGACGAACGTGCTTTGAAGAGCTTGGGTTATAGCGACATCTAAGTCTTTCGCTCAAAGCTCACGGTGGGCGCGACAGTGCAAGAAAATTGCGAGTACTGTCGCGCAACGCTTAATTGAATGGGAAAAGGACCATCGACATGATTAAATTTTGCTGCATCCTCAGTTGTATGTTTTTGTTGCAAGCTTGCGTTCATAAAGTGGTTACTGTACCAGCCAAGGTGGTGTACAAAACCGGGAAAGGCGCAGTCAAAGGCACTGCCAAAGTTGTGGGGGCGGTGATCCCGGATGGGGATAAAAAAGACTAAGCTCGCCTCATTGTCGAAGTCATCTCCTTATGCGTAATGAACGGCTGCAAGGTTATCTGATCCATCATCGCAAATATCGCGAGCGAAGCCATATCATTCATTTATTTACCCAAGAATACGGGCGTATGGATGGTGTGCTACGACATGTCCCACCACCGCAATACCAGCCCTTGCTGCTGCAAGCCAGCGGCAAGTCGGCTTTAAAGAATTTTACCCAAGTCGAAATCCTCAATCAGCCTGTATTTTTTCATGGCGATGCATTTTTTGCTGGCTTCTATCTCAATGAAATCTTACTTCGGCTCTGTCCGATAGAAGAAAGCATGCCGGCGACCTTTGAGCAGTACCATTTGACGCTGACTCAGTTACAACAATTGGCTGCACATCCTCAGCCTGCGTGGTTTCTAAAACAGATCTTGCGTCAGTTCGAGTATGTGTTATTAGAAGAATTAGGTTATGCCATCGACTTTGCTGTCGATGCGAAGCAACAGCCGATCCAGCCTGATCAAAGTTATCAATTTCAGCTCAATGATGGTTTTATCCTCATCAATCAATCCAATAGAGCACATTTGAGTGGTGCACAAATTCTCAGTATGTGTGACTATGTCGAAGGCGTTGATTTTAATGAGCAGCAATTGAGTCTGCTGGGTAAGCTCTATCGTCAAATGATTAGTTCCTTGTTGGGGGATCGACCGTTACAGAGTCGCCAACTTTGGATTCAAAATTTTCAATCTAAGAAGTAAATGAGGGAAAGCCCATGGCCGCATTACTTGGTGTGAATATCGATCACGTTGCAACACTTCGCCAAGCGCGAGGTACGGATTATCCAGATCCTGTCAAAGCGGCTTTGCTGTGTGAGCAAGCTGGTGCGGAGGGGATTACCCTGCATTTGCGTGAAGATCGTCGTCACATTCAGGATGATGATGTACGCCGTATGCGTCCAACACTGACCACGCGCATGAATCTAGAAATTGCCGTGACAGATGAAATGGTTGCCTTTGCACAAGAGATTCGTCCGCAGCATGTTTGCTTCGTTCCTGAAAAGCGTGAAGAGCTGACCACTGAAGGTGGCTTGGACGTGGTCACGCATTTTGAGCATGTCAAAGCAGCGACTGAAGCATTGAGTGCGATCGGTTGTGATGTGTCTTTATTTATCGATCCTGACTTTGCTCAGATTGATGCTGCGATTGCTTGTGGCGCACCAACGATTGAGTTACACACCGGTGCTTATGCTGAGGCAGCTGGTGAGGCGCAGCAGCATGAATTGGCACGTATCGTCGCCGGAGTTGAGTACGCTGCCAGTCGAGGTTTGGTGGTCAATGCGGGACATGGTCTTAACTTAGACAATGTGCATGCGATTGCTGCGATCCCACAGATTCATGAGTTAAATATCGGGCATTCTATTATTGCGCATGCGGTATTTGTTGGCTTGGCGCAAGCGGTCAAAGAAATGAAAGCTGCGATTGAAGCAGCAAGTTAAAAGATAAGTGAACAAAGGTTGTAGATCACAGCATGAACTATGAAGAATTGATTCAGCCCGTTATGACGTTTTTGGGCTGTCAAACCCCACAAGCTTGGTTAGATGAAGCGACGCAGCAATTGCCCTTATTGATGCAAGATCATGCCAACTGTGAAAAGAAAGCCGCAGGCACCGCCATGAACCTGATGTTTCGTTATAGTTTTTTTAACGATCTACAGGTCAAGTTGGCGCAGTTGGTGCGTGAGGAAATGCTGCACTATGAGCAAGTGTTAGGGTTGATGCAAAAGCGTGGTCAGGAATGGCAGGCACTGAGTGCCGGTCGTTATGCAGGGGGGTTGCGCAAAGAAGTACGTACCTATGAGCCTGAAGCTTTGATTGATATCTTGATCATCGGTGCGTTTGTTGAAGCACGTTCATGTGAGCGTTTCTATGCTTTAGCACCGTTGGTGGATGAAGAGTTAGGTAAGTACTATCGTTATCTGCTCAAGTCTGAATCACGGCATTTTGAAGACTATCTCGCGCTGGCACTTGATGTGGCGCAGACCGCGAAGATGAAAGATCCTGAAGAAGATATTCAGTCACGGATCGAACATATTCGCGAAGTCGAGAAAAATCTGATCCTTAGCCCAGATCCTGTATTCCGTTTTCATAGTGGTGTGCCGAAGAAGTCTATCGCTGCTTAACTGTTTCAATAGCACCATAGTTCAAAAGCCAGTCACCTCGACTGGCTTTTTGATTTGAATGTGTAGGGAGTGCTGGCTCAGCAAGTCTTATCGTCTTTGTCCGCAATGAGGAGTTTTTTCTTCTTAGCAAAAGCACGAGTAAGAACAGGAGCAAGATTAGAAACAAGACATTCAAGCTCATCACTTAAAATAGCCTAATCATCAAAACCACATTCTAAGCAGTTTAATCGCTGGTATTGGACATTGGCGGCAGGACGCCGCCTATTTTGCGCTGGGGCTTACAAGGACGTAGCCCTCAGCGCAAAGAAGGTTTTTGGCTACTTTTTTAAAAAAGTAGCAGAACAAACTCGCTCACTTTTGATGAGGGGCGGGAAGACTTGCCGAGCAAATTTTTGAATTAAATCTTTTGCCTAAGGCATGATCGAAGTTTGCTCGGTGAGTTTTTTCTTCGTACTTTTAAAAAGTACTAGAATAGTTTCGCTTACATTTGACGCAAGGTGGTAGGACTTGCCGAGCTGAAGTTGGGCTTGGAGTATTGATCAGGTGTTTAGCTTGCACAGGAGATGTTTGATTTTG
>JASLIY010000002.1 GCA_030152675.1 Acinetobacter sp. | reverse complement strand
GACTCAAGACCTGAACGGAAGCAACGCCCTGCTGCCCCCATTGCTCAAGGATCTGATCGGTATAGGGTTTGACCCATTCTTGTTTACCAAAGCGCGATTGGAAGCTAATCGCCCATTGTTCAGGGCCCAAGCCCAAGGCTTCGGCAGTTTTCTGTGCCGTGATCCGACAACGATCGGCATAAGGATCACCCTTATCTGCATAGGGCTGCGGAATGCCGTGAAAGGACATCAGTAGTTTTTCAGCTGTGCCATGTTGCTGTTGATAGTCACGCACACTGTCAGCCAAAGCTTTGATATACAAAGGGTGCTGATAATAATCTCGGATCACCGTCAGCCCCGGCAAATTGCGCTGGGTTTTAATCCAGTCTGCCAAGATATCGTATAACGGCGCGGATGAAGTTGCAGAATACTGTGGAAATAAAGGCAGCAACAGAATGTGATCTTGAGGCTGTTGCGCCGCTTGACTCAACACCTGATGAATACTCGGCTGACCGTAGCTCATGGCCGGTACCACCTTGAGTTCAAGCGCTGGATACTGCGGTTGCAACTGTTGTTGGATGAGATCAACTTGTTGATTGAGGATTTCACGCATCGGTGAATCCGTGGACCAGATCTGTGCATAGGCTTCTGCAACGCGCTTCGGTCGAAATGGCAATACAAAACAATTCAGGATAATTTTCCATAACCATTTCGGAATTTCGATCACGCGTGGATCAGAGAGAAATACTTTGAGAAAACGACGTACAGCGCTTGCGGTGGGCGCGTCAGGTGTACCTAGATTTGCCACAATGACCAAAATTTTAGGTTTTGTTTGAGCTTTTGACACGGCAATTCAATCTCATCAACTTGCGACACAGCAAGCATACTTTATCCAAAGCAGGGATACAAACCAGCATCGACAACGTTATAAATTAAGTAAAATTTCTTGTATCTCTACGCACAATATATGCTCAGCCTTAGTCAGCATCATCCAACAATTGCTGTCCGAGTTCGGTCACTTGCCACAGCATACGTTGTCGATCATCACGCCCCACTGGCACGATCCATTGATTTTGTCGCATTTGCTGTTTGATCGTGGCCAAAGCACGAATATTGATCTGTACCCGTGCAATCGAATGTGCGCGTGGCAATTCACGTTGTGCATCTGCCAAACCCGTCTGCTCTAGATAGTCGTTTATCGATTTGGAGAAGAGCGCCTCTGGCATCGGTTGTGCAAACTCAATCGCCAGTCGCTTAAGCAATTCAATCCATTGCACCTGCTTCATCACAATCAAGGTTTTAAAGTTGACATCTTGATAAGCATTCATTCGATATTCAAATGCAAACACATCGTTGATCAGGACTTTGGGCAAACTGAGGAAAGGATCATTTTGGCTAGGATCGAGTTGCAATTTGGCCTGCGCCAATTTGACCCGTAGATCATCGATTTCATCTTGCAGCATTTGTAGATTTTGCGGTCTGACCCACCCCAAACTCGGAGAATGCGCCAACATGTGTGGCATGGTCGAACGCAGTGCCAACTCAAGATCACGGCGCTCCCGATACAGCACCACATGTTCAACATCCTGTTGTAACTGCTGGCGAAACTGTCGGAATTTCTGTTCGATTTCAGGTGATTGTGGTTGAGCCTGTCCCTGCTCAAGCAATCTCGCAGCATGCTGTTCGGGCGCTTGGTGCATGATCACCATGATCGGCTTTTGCTTGGTCACGGCATAGATATATTCCAAATGCATATAGCCAATCCCAGACACCGATTGTTCGCCATACTGGCTGCCCAGCAGCAAGATCACATAATCACAGTCATCGATATGACGGCGGGCATAGGCACTGCTCAGTGGTGTTCTTGACTCAAGTCCCCACGCAAAAAACCCCATACCCACCAGCGTTTGTACCACAAGGGCACGTTCCGCTTGCATCTCCTCACCGGAGGTGGTTAAAAACACTTGATAACGACGATCGAGCATAAGCCATCCTTGCTATATCGCTATGTATACGTCATATCACGATAACGCCAACAAAATTTTTAACCTATTCAATAAAATCGTTTAATCGATTTGCTCAGCCAGTGTAACCTCAATATTGTCGATTGACCAAGAGAGTTGTGTTGGAATCATTAAGGCCAGTACTGGCGCCAGTTGCGCGGCATTTTGACCACTGACATAACACTGCAAACCAATCTCAGGCGGCTGTTGTCGTGTCGTCAACAATCCATGTTTGATCAACACCCGTGAGGTTTGACGCGCCACGGCCAGCCCAGAATCAATCAGGGTCAAGCCTTCGGGATAAAGCTGCAAAATGCTGGCTTTCAAAAAAGGATAATGGGTACAGCCCAAAACCAAATAATCCGCCCCCTGATCCACCACCGGTTGCAGAATCTGCTTGAGGCAGGCTTGGCATTGTGGGCTCTGACTCAAGCCCGCTTCTACCCACGGCACCAAGTCCAAACAGGTGACATTGAGCACTTGCACCGCTGCCGGTTCTGCAAAACCATAAATCACATCACGAATCAGCTTACCGCGTAAGGTCGCAGGCGTTGCCAGTACCGCAACCACTTTGGATTTGGATTGGATCACCGCCGGCTTTAGCGCAGGCACCAAACCAATGATGGGGAAGCGCTCGCCATAAAATTCACGTAAATGATCCAGACTAAAAGCCGAAGCGGTATTACAGGCCACCACCGCCACTTTGCAGCCTTGTCGATACAGCCACTCAATCGCCCTTGCAGTCAGATGCCGAATGTCCTCATCACTGCGTGCGCCATAAGGTACATGTGCGGTATCGGCAAAGTAGACGATGCGTTCATTGGGTAGATACGCTGCGATTTCCTGAGCGATCGACAGCCCCCCCACCCCTGAGTCAAAAATACCAATTGGAGCATCACTTGAACGATGCGGCATAGAATCTTCCAAAATTGAAAAAAGATGCGGGTGGGTCATAAGGTGGTGTGGCGGTAAAAAATAAGTCGAGGATAAGCTTAAACCTCAAGTGCCTAATTGCAAGTCTAAATCGCCACTCTGTAGGCATAAAACCGTCTCAGCTTGCTCATTTTCAATCAGTTCGCCCAATGCCACCAAATGGTAAAAGCTTTGACGCTGAATTAAAGCATTGATGCCAAAGCGCACATGCACATAAGGTCGCAGTTGACCGGCATATTCGCGCATAAAAATAGGATGCTCCTGATCCACCAACACCACATCTTGATTGCTGGTGGTGAGCTGTATATAACGCTGGCCATTTAACTCGATTTGATCAACCTGATTGACCAATAAGGGCTCGTCTTCGACCTCGATTTCGATTTGTTCCACTGGGGTTTTAAGATAAAAGCGCCCCTGCTCTTTCCAAAGCACTGAACTAAACAGGTCAATCATGGCTTGGCGACGGATCAATTGACCTTCGTGCCACCATTCTCCATTGGCTTTTACGGTGAGATCCATTTTGCCGCAATGCTTTGGCGTCCATTGCTCTAAAGGCGGGATTGACCGTTTGTGACTTTGTTGTACACCTTTTAGGTATTGTGCAATGTCGATTAAGTTTTTATCATCAGTATTCGGCATAAGGTTCGCCTCTTGAGGTGAATTATTTTGTTTTACCACAGTTTATGCATAGCTGACGTCAAAATTAACTGACTTAGCCAATTGGCGTAAGCGTGGTTTAAAACTATACTAGCCCAATTCTATTTCGGTACGATTTAAAATTGTACCTCAGACTTTAAGCATACTCATGGCAGCACCGATTACTTAGTATCCGGTTGCCACCCTTATCATTATGAGGAGTCCTACATGGAACACATCGAACGTGAATCGATGGAGTTTGACGTCGTCATCGTAGGTGCAGGCCCTGCTGGTCTTTCTGCTGCGATCAAAATTCGTCAATTAGCAATT
>JASLIY010000347.1 GCA_030152675.1 Acinetobacter sp. | reverse complement strand
ACCGCGATGATGCTGCAGATATTCATTTTATCGCTAGGGATCTTGAGTTCTTTGGTGATGCTATCAATGTCGGTTGCCCAAGAGGCACGGTCTTTGACACGGTTAGGAATCAAACTGCGAATTTGATCGGCATCGAGCTGTGGTTCCTCATGCGACCACCATGAGCCTTGGCCACATGCGCTTAAAGCACAGCTGAGTCCTAGGATATACATTGATCGATGTCGAATTGCGAAAGAGTTGGTTTTTTTCATATGAACGAAAGCGCGCTCAAAAAGGTGAGATAATTTACCCAAGGAATTATACAAGGTTTGTTATAACTTGTTAGCGTTTATTCATTTTCCCCAGCGTACTCAGTGAAGTGTAGTGGATGCAGATCGTCTGTACAGTGAGCGCTCACAAAGCAGCCTGCGCATCACTTGTTTATGTAAATAATTGTTGTCGTTACTCATGTTTGAAGATTAATCCGCATAATAGTGACTATTTAAACAATCGGAATATTTTATGTGGGCTTATGATATTAAAAAGAATTGGTTTGAAATGCCGAACTTTTTAACCGAATATTGTGATAACCATAATTGTACGGATATGGCAGAGGCCATTAAAGCTTTGGGGTATGGGGATGATGCCAGTTTATATTTTGTGATGGATGAACGCTTAGAAGGACCACTCACGGTCTACCAGCAAAAAGAAAATCTTGATTATCCTCCCTACTTGGTTAAATTTTTCCCTTCCAAATCTTATATCGAATACTTTTTTTGTGAAAACTCACCGAGTGTTATTGAGTTACTCAATAAGCTGACGCCTCTGATTCAAACTATGATTATGTGTGATGAATCCATTGTTCGCGCCAATCAAAAATATTGACAGTGTCTATCTTTTATTGAGGTCAATATAGATTGTTTAACGCGTATTGATTACAATTTTGGCCATCTAAAGCTTTGAACTGACGATGCGATATTATTTTTATCGTATCGTAAGTTATTCACTGATCTATCTGTATTTTATCTATATCTATGCTGAAAAAAATCTGCTTGAGTCTTCGGTCGTGCGCGATCATACAGAGCGTATGCTCGATCTCTCATCAACGATCAGCAATAAGAGGAAAATCCCTTGCATCAACATCCCGTCATTCAACAATTGTTCGATCGTCCCATTGAGAACAAAATTTGGGTCGCCCCGATGGCGGGCGTAACGGATCGCCCGTTTCGGACGCTGTGTAAGTACTTTGGTGCTGGACATGCGGTTAGTGAAATGATGACGGCAGATCAAAGTTTGCGCATGAGCAAGAAAAGTCTGTATCGAGCAAACTTTGATGGCGAAATAGCCCCAATTTCAGCACAAATTGCAGGGTCTGATCCACAGCAGTTGGCTGAAGCTGCACGCTATCAGGTCTCCAATGGTGCGCAGATCGTGGATATCAACATGGGATGTCCAGCCAAAAAAGTCTGTAACAAGCTTGCGGGTTCGGCGCTGTTACAAGATGAGGATCTGGTTGCGCGCATTTTAGATGCAGTCGTGGCTGCAGTTGATGTGCCTGTAACCCTTAAAACGCGTTTGGGTTTTCTCAATGGTGAGGAAAATATTATGCGCGTGGCCAAGCAAGCGGAGCAGTCGGGCATTGCTGCGTTGGCACTGCATGGGCGCACGCGTGAAGATATGTATCTCAATACCGCACGCTATGCACTGATCAAACAAGTGAAAGCCAGTATCGGGATTCCATTGATTGCCAATGGCGATATTGATAGCCCTGAAAAGGCGCAATATGTGCTCGAATATACGGGGGCTGATGCGATCATGATTGGGCGTGCGGCACAGGGTCGACCGTGGATCTTTCGTGAAATTGCACACTATTTAAAAACAGGTCAGCACTTAGCAGCACCTGCTATCGAAGAAGTTAAACAAGTTTTGTTGGGGCATTTATCAGAGCTTTATGAGTTTTATGGCGAATACTCGGGTTGTCGTATCGCACGTAAACACATTGCTTGGTATACCAAAGGCTTGCATGCCAGTAATGAGTTTCGTCAACAGATGTATCAGGTTGACAGTACCGCCGCACAAGCACAAGTTGTATTGGATTATTTTGATCAACTTCTTGATCGCGGCAGTATTATGAGTGATGTACAAGTTGAGCCAGTTGAGTTGCTTGTTGTTTAAGCTGAAAGCTCACTGATTACTTGTTTTACAGGTTGCTCAGTGTAAAAGTACAAAGCGCACGTTTATTAAGCATAAGATTCAACCTTAATCATATTGCACTATTTTAGTACAAATAAGCGGTCTTTTTAGACAATTCAGTACAAGCTTGAGTGAATATGGTGCATTTGTATCTTCACTCAGTATAATAGGCCATAACACATCCATCATCTATGAATGATCTACTAAGCGATTCATGATTTTAACTATTCTTTTGCAAGTTGGTACGGGAATTGCTTAATAACGATCAACAACACAAACGCACTTGATGAGTGCAAGCAAAAATTCACTGGAGCAAAATGAGCATGGCGAACAAGGTC
>JASLIY010000225.1 GCA_030152675.1 Acinetobacter sp. | reverse complement strand
CTCATGCTCATAGCATTCCCCCTGTTGTATGCCACATATTAAGGTTTTGGCATCTGGATTGCGCTCAAACTCACCGCCTTCACCTTTGATCACGGCGCTATTTTGATAGCCAAGTTGAAATGCCGCTTGTTGATGTGAGCTGCGATAAGCCGGATGAAAGATCGCTTGTAGGGTGGCTTTGGCATCAAAAGGATTGATCAAGCGTGCGAGGGTATGGATCGGTGAACGCAAGCCCATGACATTGCGCAGTCCAATCAGATCACTTAAGACTGGCGAAATCGCTGAGAGGGGCAGATAGGCAAAGCTACATTGCTGTAACTGCTGTGTGACTTCCGCTTGGCTATGACAGATCGGATAGCCTAAGTATTCGAGCACTTGTTCGGTATAGACGCGATTTATGGTGTGGCCTGCGGCGCCATGCATCACCACACGATAGCCGTTTTGTGCCAAGGTTAAGGCTGCCAATAAAAACCACGGATAATGTTTGCGCTTACCTGCATAAGAAGACCAGTCTAGATCGACTGCAAGTGGTTGAAATTGCAATTGGTCTTTGGTCGCTTGGACAAAGCCTTGCAGTTCGTCTACGGATTCTTCTTTGACTCGCAATAACATCAGAAAAGCACCGAGCTGAACCTCTAAGACTTGATCCTTTAAAATCATGCTAAAGGCTTGGTAGGCTTCTTCATAAGTTAGGGAGCGTGAACCGCTCTTACCCTTGCCAATAATACGGATGTAGTTGGCGAAGGGGTGTTCAACATCCCGATATTGATTTGTTGTATTACGCTTCATTGTGATTCAAAAATTAGGAAATTAAGCGCAGTACACTACGCCCTTGCAGCGTTGTCAAATGGGTGGCGTTTGGTTCAAATAATGGTACGAATCTTATCAAAAAAACGGCTATGCGACTAATGTCTAATATTTCAGTGATTACTTTGTGCTCTTATTTAACAATGTGGACGAAACTATTAAGTAGAAATTAATTAAAATAGGTCGACTTTTAGCGATACCCATTCAAAACGACTGTCCATGACTGAAATTAACAATATGACCTGTCGTTTTGAACTGTCCGAGCGTCAGCACCGAACGAGTACAACGCTTTTGTAGGTCTCAATTTATTAATTTTATCTTTTGTTTTTAGCAAAGGATGACGGTTCTGTATTTCTTTTAGAGCAATGACCATTTATCTGGCATTCTCTAAACATCAAGAAGTTAAATTTATGGCGAAGAAACCTCTATATAAATCACTTTACTTTCAAGTGATTGTCGCAATTATCGCGGGCGTACTGGTCGGACATTTTTCCCCGAGTGGCTCGCAAATCATCCAAGGTGTTGAACAACATATCCCGGGTTTTGGTGAGCAACTGAAGCCACTCGGTGATGGTTTTATTCGTTTGATCAAGATGATCATCGCACCAGTTATTTTCTGTACCGTGGTCAGTGGTATCGCGGGTATGGAAAGCATGAAGTCTGTGGGTAAAACCGGTGGCTTTGCGCTGTTGTATTTTGAGATTGTGTCAACGATTGCATTGGTGATCGGTTTGGTGGTGATCAATGTGGTGCAACCTGGCGTGGGCATGAATGTTGATGCAAGTACCTTGAAAACCAGTGGGATTGATAACTATGTTAAATCAGGTGCAGAACAGTCTACAGTTGATTTCTTCTTAAATATCATTCCAAACACGGTGGTGGGGGCCTTTGCTCAAGGCGAGATTCTGCAAGTGTTATTGTTTGCGATCTTGTTTGGTTTTGCACTGCATCGTTTGGGTGCTGCAGGTCAGCCGGTATTGAAGTTTATCGATCAAATCTCACATGTCTTCTTTAACATCGTGAATATGATCATGAAACTTGCGCCGATTGGTGCTTTCGGTGCGATGGCCTATACCATTGGTAAATATGGGATCGGGAGCTTGGCGCAGTTGGCACAGTTGATCATCTGCTTCTATGTCACTTGTTTGCTGTTTATCTTTTTGGTCTTGGGCACCATCAGTCGGATCTGTGGTTTCAGTATCCTTAAGTTGATCCGCCTGATCCGTGAAGAGTTGCTGATCGTATTGGGGACGTCGTCATCTGAATCGGTGTTGCCACGCATGTTGAAAAAACTGCAAATTGCGGGCTGTGAAAAATCAGTTGTGGGCTTGGTGATTCCAACCGGTTATTCATTTAACTTGGACGGTACTTCGATTTACCTCACCATGGCAGCGATCTTTATTGCGCAAGCAACCAATACCCAATTGGATGTATGGCATCAAGTGACCTTGCTTGCAGTCTTGCTGATTTCTTCTAAAGGTGCAGCAGGTGTGACGGGTTCTGGCTTTATTGTCTTGGCTGCGACTTTGAGTGCAGTGGGGCATATCCCTGTCGCTGGTTTGGCTTTGATCTTGGGGATCGACCGTTTCATGTCTGAAGCACGTGCATTGACCAACTTGGTGGGTAACAGCCTAGCAACCATCGTGGTGGCAAAATGGGTGGGCGAATTGGACACGGATCAATTGCAACAAGCATTGAACAATCCTGAAGAAGTCGATCGTTTGATGTTGCAAGAAAGCAATGATCAAGACAACGCTGTGGTCCTTGAAGCGAAATCAGTCTAAAGATGTGATGACGCAGAGTTGTTGAGGATACATCTGCGATCAACTCACGCGCATCAGCACGCAATAAGCGCTCAATAAATCTTATAAAACTCGCCGAAGCATTGCTCCCAAATGCTTCGGTTTTTTTGTGCTTGCTGCTGAGTGAAGTTGACTGAACAAATTGACTGGACATGACACCGCAGCAGCGTATCGCCTGTGGTGACGGGGGCGGATGCGTATCGCCTGTATGCGGCCAAACAGCTTGATTTCAAAGCAATCATGCAGTGCTAAACAGCCTAAAAAAGCCGCATGATAAAAGCCACAATTGATAACAAATCAAACAGAACTCTTGTTATACTGGATCGGGTTTAAAAACAACATTGAAAAAGGGCAGTATTCAACATGGTCCATGACGATCAAAAAACTTCGACTTCTCTTGATTTAGGACAAATTCGTGATGAAATTGATTCTGTAGATCAACAACTTCAGCAACTAATCAATCGCCGTGCCACGCTGGCCGAGTCGGTCGCCAAAGCCAAGTTTGCAGCGGAAGAGAATCCGATGTTTTATCGTCCTGAGCGTGAGGCCCAAGTGCTGCGTCGTGTGATGCAGCGTAACGAAGGTCCGATCTCCGATGTGACGATGGCGCGCTTGTTCCGTGAAATCATGTCTGCCTGCTTGGCGCTTGAAGCACCACAAAGCATTGCATTCCTTGGGCCTGAAGGCACTTTCACTCACTCTGCGGTATTGAAACACTTTGGCCATGATGCCTTGATCCGTCCTTTACCGACTATTGATGAAGTGTTCCGTGAAGTAGAGGCGGGCAGTGCACACTATGGTTTGGTGCCGGTTGAGAACTCTTCTGAAGGGATTGTAAATCACACCCTCGATTGCTTTAAAGCCTCACACTTAAATGTGATTGGTGAAGTTGAATTGCGTATTCATCACCAATTCTTGGTGTCGAGCAATACCCGTAAAGACAGCATCAAACAAATTTATGCGCATCAACAAACCTTGGCACAGTGCCGTAAATGGTTAGACGCGCATTATCCAAGTGTAGAACGTGTCGCACTCAGCTCCAATGCCGAAGCTGCACGCCGTATTCGCAATGAATGGCATTCGGCTGCGATCGCATCGGATGTGGCATCGACCTTGTACGATCTCGAAATTTTACACAGCAATATCGAAGACAATCCTGAAAATACCACGCGTTTCTTGGTGATTGGCCGTGAAAAAGTTTCACCGAGTGGCAATGACAAAACCTCATTGTTGATTTCTGCACATGACCGTGCGGGTGCTCTGTTAGATATCTTGGCGCCGTTTGCCAAACACCAAATCAGTTTGACCAGTATCGAAACGCGTCCGGCACTGCCAGAAAAATGGGCTTATGTGTTCTTTATTGACTTAGAAGGTCATGTTGAGCAAGCCAACGTGATGGCGGCGATCGAAGAGATTCGTCCATTGGTGAAAGAGATCCGTGTACTCGGTTCATATCCTGCAGCGGTGTTATAAGTCAAACGTTATGCCACAACCCGTATTGAAAGAAAAAATGTTTAAAAAAGTTGCATTCATTGGGCTGGGCTTGATTGGATCAAGTCTGGCTCGGGTGATCCAACAGCAACAACTGGCACACGAAGTTGTCGCCTCCACCCGTTCACAAAAAACCATGCAAGATGCCAAGGCGATGGGCTTGATTCAGGCTGGTTATACCCAGCCGCATGAAGCGGTGGTCGGCGCAGACTTGGTGGTCTTGGCCTTACCGGTACGTGCCACTGAACAGGCGCTACGCAGTATCCAAGCCTACTTATCCAAAGATGCGATCTTGACCGATGTCGGTAGTACCAAAGGCAATGTCGTGGCTGCGGCACATGCGGTATTTGGTGATCAACTGCCTGTGGGTTTTGTGCCTGGTCATCCGATTGCGGGTGCTGAGCATACTGGCGTCCATGCTGGACGTGTGGATTTATTTGCCCAACACAAAGTCATCTTGACCCCACTCGAGAGCAGTGCGCCGTGGGCGGTGGAAAAACTGACCCAATTGTGGCAGGCCGCCGAAGCGGACGTCATTTGTATGGATGTCTATAAGCACGATGAAGTGTTGGCACATACCAGTCATTTGCCGCATTTGATGGCGTTTAATTTGGTCGAGCAATTGGCCAGTCGTGAAGACAATCTAGACATCTTCCGCTATGCGGCTGGAGGCTTTCGAGATTTTTCTCGCATCGCTGCCAGTGATCCGCAAATGTGGCACGATATCTTTTTTGCCAATAAAGCAGCGATCTTAAATGCAGTGGATGGTTTTGAAGCGCAATTGGTACAACTACGTCAACTGATTGAAACTGAGAATTCGCAGGCGCTGATGGGCCTGCTTGGACATGCACAAGCCGCGAGACAGCATTTCAATCATATGCTCGCGAAAAAACCTTTAATGGAGAACAATAAGGTGACCCAACAATTTAGTATTTTGCCTGGATCTCATACCTTTAAAGGGACATTTAGTATTCCTGGGGATAAATCTGTCTCACATCGCTCGATTATGTTCGGTGCGATTGCAGAAGGCACCACGCATGTGACTGGATTTCTAGAAGGTGAAGATGCACTCGCAACTTTGCAAGCTTTCCGTGACATGGGCGTAAGTATCGAAGGACCTAAAAATGGTGAAGTCACCATTCATGGTGTGGGCATGCACGGCCTCAAAGCACCGAAAACCGCATTATATATGGGCAACTCAGGCACTTCAATGCGTTTGTTGGCTGGGATGTTGTCTGCACAGCAGTTTGATTCGGTGATGACCGGCGATGCTTCATTGTCGAAGCGTCCGATGGAACGTGTGGCCAAACCGCTACGCAGCATGGGGGCGCAGATCCAGACCACGGGTGAACGCGGTACACCACCAGTATCGATGACGGGTCAACAAGCGCTCAAAGGCATTCACTATGATTTGCCGATGGCTTCTGCACAAGTCAAATCTGGGATTTTGTTGGCGGCATTGTGGGCAGAGGGCGAAACCTCAGTCACAGAACCTGAGCCAACTCGTGATCATACCGAGCGTATGTTACGTGCCTTTGGCTATGATGTGAAAACTGAAGGCAATCGCATTTCACTACACGGTGGTGGCAAACTGATCGCGACTGACATTCAAGTGCCTTCGGATATTTCATCGGCAGCCTTCTTTATGGTGGGTGCTGCCATCACTGAAAATTCAGAC
>JASLIY010000105.1 GCA_030152675.1 Acinetobacter sp. | reverse complement strand
GTACGGTATCGGCTTCAACTCGCCCTTGAATTTCAAGTTCTTTGGGTTGATAAGCTTTCCATAAGCCATAGCCGATCAGACACAGCAGTAAAATCAACACGATCAACAGGATAATTTTAATGATGGATTTTTTGCGTCCATTCTCATCGTTCGGCGGGGTGGGTGGCAGGGGAGGATTGGGTGGCGGCGTCTGCTGATGTTGTTCCGGCGTCGCTGCTGTCTCTAGATCCTGCTTTTTAGGTGTGCTTGCATTGGCCGAGGTCGTTGTTGAGGTCGCGCTTGGGCTTGCTGTATTGGTCGAAACATCATTGCTGTGCGTATCCTTGAGCGTGTTGTTGGATGGCTCAGTGGAAGATGCATTCGTCTTATTTTGATCTGTGTGTTGATTTGTCATGATGTGGCCCTATCAAAATTTAACGAATAAAGTGAGTGTTGGGTTGATTGACGTAGTTTTGGAACTGCGCGATCGAACCGTGACTTTGCAACAATGCGGCTAAGGACATCACATAGCGATAGGCATTGATCGCCATTTCACTTTCTAAACCATTTAAAATGTTTTGTGCATCAATGACCTGTGTCGCTGTTCCCATACTTTCTCGAAAGGATAGTTCTTGGATGCGTAAGTTTTCTTTGGCCGCGCCAAGGTTACGTTGCAACATTTCATGGGTATGCTGTGCCGAACTCAGCTCGCTATAGGATTTGTAAATCATATTTTCCACTTCTTGCTTGGCGCGCTCAGTCATCAACTCGGCCGCATGCTGTTGTAGCTTGGCGGCTTGGATATTTTTATTGTTGTCGATGCCTGAAAACAAGTTGTAACGTGCCATCACGCCAACCATCCAGTTGTTCTTGTCATCTAGACCATATTCACCAAAGGCAAATAAAGTTGGTTTCTTGGCCGCGCTCTTGGCTTTGACATTGACGCCGGCCAGTTGAATATCCATCTGCAATTTACGGATCAAAGCCGATTCATCTTGATAGCTTTTGAGTAAGGTATTCAAGGCTTGGCTTTGAGTGGTGTTGACAAAGAGCGGGGTACTGAGCTGCGCGATTTGATGGCGCTGCAATAAGTTATTCAGTTGGAAAATACTGGATTGTAAATTGGCACTGACGCTCTGCAAGGAGCGTTCCGCATTGTTGCGTGCCACTTCAAACTGCATGCGTTGCCCTTTGCTGATCATGCCTTGTTGTTCAAGCTTGAGCGCATTGTTGTAGTGACCTTGGGTCGAGTTAAGATTGAAGCGACTGGCATCTTGCAGTTTCTGTTGCAGTTGCACGTTGAAGTAAGTTTGGATCAATTCAAAACGTTGTAGATCTTGTTGTTGCTGCTCATTCAGTTGACTGCGCACGGCTTTGATATTGGCCATTTCTTTGACACTGCTGGTCAGTCCACCGGTATAAATCGGCATCAGCAAGGACACAGTTGGCTTCACCACCTGATCTTCTAGGGTGATATTGGCGCTGTCTGGAATCAGGCCCACGCCATTTTGAATCGCACCATAAACCCCTTCTTTTAAAGAGGCGGTGAGATCAGGTTGAATATTCTGATTGTTCTGCCACTGATCGATCTGCTGGTTCACATTCTGATTCAGGGTGTCTTCGAGATTGTTTTTAACATTTTCCAGTGGGACATCAATCTTGTTATGAAAGGCGTAGGCGCGAACGTTCAAGTCGATCCGCGGCAGTCCTAAACCTTTGACCGCATCGGCTTCAAGCTGTGAGGCTTGTTGTAGGGCTTGATGCGCCTGTGAGGTAAAGGATTGGCTCAGAAGTTGTTGCTCGGCTTCGGCATAGCTTAAATCTTGGGCATTGACCGCATTACTCAGCAGCAGCGCAGAGACGGTGGTCAAAGAGAGACGACTCAGTCGCGAGATCCATCGATTTAAGGCAACTTGAGCAAGCAGAGGATGGGCGGTTAAAGGCATTTCTCGAAGATCCTAGAATAGGCGATGCTACATAGAGCAACCAAATTGGTTTAAAAATTGTTAAGCAATCAATAGGTTATTTAAGTGCAGGTATTTTAAAATTTCTCTTGGAGAAACAATAGCATAGAATTGTATAGAGAATCAAAATTTAGATCAAATACTCTAAACTGATGTGCACGTGAGATAAAGTTGAGGCATTGACTTCAAGCATTCGGTGCTGCTGCCGCCTCGACGCGACTTGAGATTGCAGCTGAGTGATTGATTTCTTAGCTCTAAATCCCTTTAAAGATTGAAATATTGATTGCCAAAATCCGTGTCAGGGCTGCAAATCTATGCTTAAATGCATGCTTTCATTTGTTTTACTACTTTCAAGGGAAAAATCATGCGCGCATATAATTTCTGTGCTGGTCCAGCTGCATTACCTACCGCCGTTTTAGAAAAAGCACAACAGGAAATGTTGGATTGGCAGGGTAAAGGCTTATCCATCATGGAAATGAGCCATCGTAGTGCGGACTATGTTGCTGTGGCCGAAAAAGCTGAAGCAGATCTGCGTAAGTTGATGAATATTCCTGAAAATTACAAAGTATTGTTCCTACAAGGGGGCGCATCATTACAGTTTTCTGCGATTCCACTCAACTTGTTAGGCAAAAATAACAAAGCGGATTATATCCATACTGGGATCTGGTCTGAGAAAGCCTTAAAAGAAGCACAACGTTATGGTGATATCCATGTGGTTGAAGCGGGCACTTTGATTGATGGCAAACATGCGATCAAACCTGAACAAGAATGGCAGTTGTCTGCAGATGCGGCTTATGTGCATTATGCTGAAAACGAAACCATCGGTGGCTTACAGTTCAATCATATTCCACAGTGTAACGCGCCTTTGGTTGCGGATTTGTCTTCAAGTATTTTGTCTGCGCCTTTGGACGTCAGTCAGTTTGGTTTGATTTATGCCGGCGCACAAAAGAATATTGGCCCTGCAGGATTAACCTTAGTCATCGTGCGTGATGATTTGCTTGATCAAGCGAAACCTGAAATTCCATCTTTGTTGAAATACGCTGCCCAAGCCAAAGGGGATTCAATGGTGAATACGCCTGCGACTTATGCATGGTATTTATCTGGCTTGGTGTTTGAGTGGTTGCTCGAACAGGGTGGGGTGGATGCGATTTATAAAGTTAATCAAGAAAAAGCCAAACTTCTTTATGGTTATATCGATTCAAGCGACTTTTATCAAAATCCAATCGCCGTGCAAAACCGTTCAATGATGAACGTGCCATTTACCTTGGCCCATCCTGATTTGGAAAAACTGTTTTTACAACAAGCCAAAGAGCAGCATTTACTCAATCTCGCAGGTCACCGTTCAGTCGGCGGTATGCGTGCGAGTATTTATAATGCAGTTCCACTTGAAGGTGTTCAGGCCTTGGTTAAATTCATGCAGGAATTTGAACAGAAGCATGCTTAAGGCTGAGCCCTGTGCAACATTCAGAGTTGAATCGTAAAATAGACCAACACAAAAAGCCCTCTTGATGAGGGCTTTTGATGGGTCAACTGATCACATCAACACAGCCGAGTGAGGTTGCCGTGTTAACTGGTTGGGAAAATCCCCAAGTAATGAAAAATCATTGCGGCAATAAACATACCGAGGATAAAGAAGCCACAGGCAACTTTATTGAGACGTGTTGCGAGGCTGCCGTCTCGTTGAATTAAACTTGTCGATTGTTCAGGTATAATTTTCATTACGAAGCCTGGATTATTAAATTATTGTTAAACCTATTTGAGCCCGATCATTTTTAGCACAAATTAAGTTTTAAATAAAGTATAAATCTCACTAATTTAAAAATTGCTCGAGATTAGAATAAATAATCAAAATTTCAGCATCGCTTTTAATGCGCTCTATTTTAAATTCATACTGGATCAATAATACATCAGTTGTGGATCAGCGACGATATCGGTATTGATCTGCGTGACTTGGGTTGATCATGATCGGATATTCAAACACGATCCAGTTCAAATGCTGAGGCCAAGGCTTGAGGGGCCTGGGTGTTGTTTTTATTTTATTTAGCAGGGAATGGTTTGATTCTACATGCAATTTCGCAGCATTTTGCATCATGCAGTTGAAGCGTATTTGGGCGGTTACAGTGTATCTTGATTAAGATTTAAAACAGCACGGATTTTAACTCTAGATCGATCAGTAAAAATATAATCCTTGGTCTTATAAAGGCACTGAAAAGCTTAATTAGATAATTGTTTTTAATTAAAATAAAACCAGCGCTTGTTTTTTTATTTAAAAAAAATGAATAATCTGTCTTAAATTTAAGCGAAATCTATGCTGTTGATATCCCTGTACCTGCAGTTTAAATCTCAGCATGCCACGTAAATAAAAAAACAGCCCGATGTAGTTTTCGCTGCGTCGGGCTGAGTTAAAGCTCAGCCAGTGTTAAGTTGTGCTGCTCGACTGTGCAGCGGCTTTACTTTCGGCAAAGACATGCGCTTGTAGCCAGATATTGCCACGGATGTATTGACCGATGGCAAAGTCTTTAAAGTTCGGATCTTGTGTTGCCACGCGGATCAGTGTGGCTGGTTGGTTTTCTTCCATGATCAAGGTCACATCATAGAGGCAGTAGTCCTGATCAAGACATTGGCATTGGGTTTTGCCAACGATCTTGCCTTGGAACCAAGCTTCATCTTCTTGACCCATGGTTTCGCCATATAAATAGGCCACCATTTTAGAGAAATCGACTGTGACTGGAGCGCGGTCATCATCACTCTTCGGCTCCCAAGCATCGATCAATTGCTGTAGATTGTCGGGTGCGATGCCCTCATGCTCAGCCAAGATCTGGTTGAGTGCACGATGATGTTTGATCGAGGCTGGGTCATCCACCACGATTTGGTCGTGATCTGAGACTTTTTCCAGTTCATAGGCCCAAGCATTGAGCTGTACTTGATATGACTGGTCTTTGCGATAATGTTGATGATTGACGCTATACAGGCTGTCAAAGGCATAGACCATACTGTTGTTGTCGAGTTCGAGTTGTAATACGGCTTGGCTATTGGAGTCGCAACAGATAATGCGGCTAATGCTGGCGTTCAGGGTATAAGGACTACTAAAACTTGGGAATGCCGTTTTGACTGCTTGAGGTTTATTATTTTCTACGGCGATGACTTGATTAAATTGAATCTCACATTGAGCAGGGCCTTGAATCAACCAAGTGCTTGGGTCCATATCGGCTTCTTGCTGACATAAGCCCATCGGCATAATCGGTGCATCTAGTGCCAGACCTAACCATTTTGGCACTTCACTGGTCGGCTGCTCAGTCAGCAAACTCCAGTGCTCGATATGGCTGCCAAATTTTTGATCTTCTAAAACGAT
>JASLIY010000093.1 GCA_030152675.1 Acinetobacter sp. | reverse complement strand
CGTGCCAAAAACCCTGAGACCGGTTTGGTCGAAACGCATTTCTGCGATCCGATCGGACACCGCCAACAAGATGGCGATTATGTCGAAAGTTGGCAGCCGCAAGCCATGAGCGCTGCAGCGCTTGAAGAATCTAAACGCATTGCCAATAAAGTCACGCAGGCCTTGGGCGGTTGCGGTGTGTTTGGTGTGGAGCTGTTTATTAAGGGCGATCATGTCTGGTTCAGTGAGGTTTCGCCACGCCCACACGATACAGGACTGGTGACACTGGCCTCGCAATTTCAAAGTGAATTTGAGTTACATGCGCGCGCCATCTTAGGCTTAGCAGTGAATACCACACGTCACAGTGCGGCTGCCAGCGCAGTCATCTATGCCGGTGCGGATGGCAAAAACATCAGTTTTGAAAATCTGCATCAGGCACTCAAACATCCAAATAGTGATCTGCGTTTATTTGCTAAACCTGAGGGCTTCACGCGCCGTCGTATGGGCGTCGCCACAGCGCGTGCTGAGAATACCGAACAAGCACGTCAATTGGCGCAAGAGGTGGTCAGTCAGATTAAGGTCAATGTCCCGAAAGCCTAATCATTTTTATTTTAAGACTTTTATTCCATTTGACGATGTGAAGAATAATGATTTAAAAATCTTAAGCACATGATATTTTAAGTTCCCGATCGTGCTCAACCGGCACGATCGCCTACCTGTTCTGGAAGCCGAAGCGATGATCAAAACCACGCCTTTATTGGAATCTGTTCATGATCAACATGATATTCAAGCGATCAACCCATGGCGTCTGGCTGTGGAAGCACAGTTAGAACAGGATTATGAACAGGGCCAACCCATTCGTGACATTTTGCATGCACGTGCACTCTCGATCGATGAAGCCTTAATTTTCCTGTGGGGACATGCTGGGCTTGATCAGACCGATCTAAGTCTATTCGCGGTCGGCGGTTATGGACGTCGGGAAATGCTGCCCTATTCTGACGTCGATATCATGGTGCTCTCTGAGCAGGAACTTAGCGCCGAACAGGAAAAAAGTGTTTCTGGATTTATTTCCTCACTGTGGGATGTCGGAAACTTCAAACCCGGCGTCAGTGTGCGTACCATTCAAAGTTGCTTTGAACAGGCCATGGCAGATCTGAGTATCGCCACCAGTTTGATCGAAGCCCGTATGATTTGTGGCAATTCACATCTGGCAAAATGGCCACGCCGAGTTGTCTCACAAACATGGACCGATAAAACCTTTTATGACGCCAAGATGCAGGAACAGGCGCAGCGTCATGCCCAGCATAACAATACCGAAAGTAACCTCGAACCAGATATTAAGAATGCTCCGGGAGGAATTCGCGACATCAACCAAATCGGTTGGATCGCCAAGCGACATTTTCGTGTCAATCGCATCTATGATCTGGTGCACTTGGGTTTTATTTCTGAGTTTGAACTGGCCGTACTCGAAGAGTCCGAAAATTTCCTTTGGGAAATTCGTCATCATCTGCATTTGTTGACCAAGCGTGATGAAAATCGCTTGTTGTTTGACTATCAGCGCGAGATCGCCACCAAGTTTGGTTATCACAAACAAGAAGGCAAACACATCAATTATCCGATTGAACAGTTTATGAAGCGCTATTATCGAACAGCGCAACAAGTCTCTACCCTCAATGAAATGCTGTTGGCCTATTTTAATGAGTCGGTGATTACCCCACGCCTCCCCAACTATGAACGCCATATCGAACAGATCAATGAACATTTTAAATTGGTCGATGGCAAGCTGGCAGTTCAGCACCATAAAATATTTTCAGAAAAGCCCAGCGCAATTTTAGAAATCTTCTATATCTTGGCCAATCACCCTGAAATCAGCGGTATTCGTGCCCGCACATTACGCTTGCTGATCTTGGCTGCAAAACGGATTGATAAAAATTATCGAGACAATCCGATTCATCAAGCCTTATTTATGTCGATCATTCGCAGTCCACATCGCCTCTATGAAACCATGTTGGCGATGAAACGTTATGGGGTATTGGGCAACTATATTCC
Organism: Acinetobacter sp.; assembly: GCA_030152675.1. Classification (GTDB taxonomy): domain Bacteria; phylum Pseudomonadota; class Gammaproteobacteria; order Pseudomonadales; family Moraxellaceae; genus Acinetobacter. The sequence goes on along the minus strand of JASLIY010000093.1, from coordinate 1,440 downwards.
GGCCTTTGGCCAAATCATGGGGTTGATGCAATATGACCTATTTCATATCTATACCGTGGATGCGCACACCCTGCTGCTGATTCGCAACCTGAATCGCTTTAAAGAGCCCGAATTTGCCAAAGACTATCCAGTCGTCAGCTCCGTTTTTCAGCGCTTGTTACGGCGTGACATCGTGATGCTGGCGGCGATCTTCCACGATATTGCCAAAGGCCGTGGTGGAGATCACAGTGAGTTGGGCGCCCTTGATGCGATTGAATTCTGCCGTACGCATGGCTTTAGTGAGCGTGAATGTACGCTAGTGGCATGGTTAATTCAAAACCACTTGTTCATGTCTTTGACCGCACAGAAAAAAGATATTTCAGATCCGGATGTGGTCAAACAATTTGCTGAGACACTCGGCGATATGGAGCATCTCAATTATCTCTACACCTTAACAGTGGCGGACATCAATGCCACCAACCCCAAACTGTGGAACTCTTGGCGTTCATCCTTGATGCGTCAACTGTATACCCACGCGCGCGATGTGATCCGTATGGGCTTGGATCGTCCTGTCGACTATCAGATGCATATCGAAGAAACTAAATTTGCGGCCAGTGAACTGTTGGTGAATGACTTTTCCCTCGATCAAGTGGAAAAAGTGTGGTGTGAATTGGGGGATGATTATTTCTTAAAAGAATCAGCCGATGAAATCGCTTGGCATACCCGTGCCATTTTGCAGCATGGTGATAAGTCTGAGCCCTTGGTCTTGATCCGTGCGCATCGAAATGCGGCACAAGATGCGGTACAGATCTTTATTTATACCCAAGATCAACCCAATTTATTTGCCACCACCGTTGCGGTATTAGATCGTATGAATCTTGACGTACAAGATGCCCGGATTATCACTGCTGAAAAAGCCTTTAGCTTGGATACCTATGTGGTCTTGGATCGTTACGGTACCCTACTCACTGATCCAGAACGTGAAGATATCGTCAAAGCCGCCTTGATCAAGGCCTTGACTGCATCGGATCAATATCCAGGCTTGCTGCAACGACGGATTCCACGTCAGTTACGGCATTTTGATATCGTCAATACCGTCGACATTACACTGAATGCGGCGTTATTACAGAACATGGTCGAGATTTCCACCCTCGATCATCCCGGCTTACTGGCTAAAATCGGTGGTCTATTTATGATGCAGGGACTCGATATTCATTCTGCACGAATTGCCACTTTGGGTGAACGTGCTGAAGATATCTTTTATGTCACCAAGCAGGACTCGATCCCGATGAGCCACGAAGAGGCACAAGCCTTTGCCACCAAATTAAAAGCTGCATTGGATGAGGCTGCTCATCAAATTGCCCATTCCCATTAACTTGTTGATATCGGTATTTGTTTCATGAATCCTAGTTTAGACTTACTCCATCCCTATCCTTTTGAGAAACTTGCAAAACTATTTCA
>JASLIY010000091.1 GCA_030152675.1 Acinetobacter sp. | reverse complement strand
GCAATCGGGATGCGGCGGGGTTTCAAATTCTGTCTCACAATTCCTGCTATTTCCGTATTTTAACCAACATTGACTCGAAAAACCCTACATTGTTTCTTCATCATTATTACTTAATCTTTAACGCATTCTAGATGCCGACTTCGCTCGTACATCACTCTATTTATCCACTTATTTACGCAATTAACTTGGTCATTCAGTGAGAATTTTAAGCATGAATATGACATCCCGCCTCGGTCTTATCAGTTTAAGTTTGGTCGCAGTTGCAACACTGACTGCATGTCAATCCACCGCCACACAGCAGGGTAAACCAGAACAACAACTGCACCAACCGGGTCACCCTGATGGACAATATCACAAAGGTCAAGCGCGTCGCGGACATCACGATCGCAATATGACACCAGAACAAAAACAGCAATGGCAGCAGCAAAGCGCTGGACGCAAACAACTTTTTAAAGATATGCAAACTGCCTGTGACGGCAAGGCACTGGGTCAATCCGTTCAACTCAAAGCGGGTGATCGCGTTGTATCTGGACAATGTCAAATGATGTTTAAAGCAGATCAACAAACCAAAGGCAAATACCGTGGCCACGGTATGCATCAAGGCATGCAAGGTCAGAAACATGGTGAAATGACCGCTGAACAGCGCCAGCAACGACGCGCTCAGTTTGAAGCCAAACGCGAGCAACGCCAAGCACAATGGACCGCGGTCCAAAAAGCCTGTGAAGGACAACCACAAGCCAAAACCATGCAGGTCAAAATCGGTGACAAAGACATCAAAGGTCAATGCATGATGAGCTTTAAGCCTGACCTTGAGGCACTCAAAGCAGCTCGACAATCGGCAGCACGTCAGAGTTAATTTCAGCGCTCAATATTACACACCCATCCTCGACTTATCTCTGATCAATCGCATGGGATGGGATGCTGAGCCCCTCAAACCCCTACTCTAAAAGACGCATTTCGCGTCTTTTTTTGTGGACATATATTTTTACGATTTTGACATTTTGTTTCATCTGCAATGAGCTAAAAGCATTTACACTCAAAGCACTTAAGTTATTCACACTATTTTTTTTTGACTTTACAGTCACAGAGAATCTGGGCTTAAATGCTTGTACCTCAGCGACAGATGTTGCAGGATGTATCCATCAAATGAGATGCCGTTTGGCATGTATATTAATTTTAAAAAATTGAATCTGGTTTAACCAGTATTGAGGAATCAGCTTATGCCACAATACAAAGCGCCCTTACGTGATATGCAATTTGTCTTGCATGAATTATTAAATGCTGAAGACCATTATTCTAAACTCCCTGCATTCAAAGACACCGTAAGTCGTGAATTGGTTGATCAATATTTAGAAGCAGCAGCCGATTTCTGTGAAAACGAACTTTCTCCACTGAACCAAGTTGGCGACCGTGAAGGTTGTACTTGGAACGATGGTGTCGTGACTACGCCAACTGGTTTTAAAGAAGCTTATCAAAAATATATCGAACTTGGCTTCCCATCACTTGCAGTGCCTGAAGCGCACGGCGGTCAAGGTCTTCCAGGTTCACTTGCCACCTCGATTTCAGAAATGGTCGGTGCAGCAAACTGGTCTTGGGGCATGTACCCAGGTCTTTCACATGGTGCAGTACGTACCATCGAACACCACGGTTCTGAAGAACAAAAACAAGTCTATTTACCGAAACTGGTTTCTGGTGAATGGACCGGTACCATGTGCTTAACAGAATCTCACGCAGGTTCAGACTTAGGCATCATCCGCAGTAAAGCAGAGCCAAATGCAGATGGTAGCTATGCCATCAGCGGTGAGAAAATCTTTATCTCCGCGGGCGAGCACGACATGGCTGAGAACATCATCCATATCGTATTGGCACGTCTTCCGGGCGCACCGAAAGGGACCAAAGGTATTTCACTGTTCATCGTACCGAAATTCAATGTCAATGCAGATGGCAGCATGAGCGACCGTAATGCAGTCCGTTGTGGTTCGATCGAACACAAAATGGGGATCCACGGCAACGCAACTTGCGTGATCAACTTTGACAATGCAAAAGGTTTCTTGATCGGACCTGAAAACCGTGGCCTAAACTGCATGTTCACTTTCATGAACACGGCACGTATCGGTACAGCGGTTCAAGGTTTGGCTGCATCTGAAGGTTCTTTCCAAGGTGCATTGGCTTATGCCAAAGACCGTTTGGCCATGCGTTCATTGTCTGGCCCTAAAGCGCCTGAAAAAGAAGCAGATCCAATCATCGTACACCCTGCTGTGCGTAACATGTTGTTGACGCAAAAAGCCTTTGCTGAAGGCGGTCGTGCTTTGGTTTACTTGTTGTCTCAATATGCAGACATCGTTGAACAAGGTGAAACTGAAGAAGAGCGCAAGTTCGCAGATAACATCTTGTCTTTGCTTACGCCAATCGCCAAAGCATTCTTGACTGAAACCGGTTCAGAATCTGCGAAACACGGCGTACAAGTCTTTGGTGGCCATGGCTTTATCTCTGAGCATGGCATGGAACAAATCGTTCGTGATACCCGTATCGCATGTCTATACGAAGGGACAACTGAGATTCAAGCGCTTGACTTGTTAGGTCGTAAAGTCCTACAAACCCAAGGCGCAATGCTCAAAGACTTCACCAAGATCATTCATAAATTTGTTGAAAGCAACAAAGACAATGCCGACATGAAACAATTTGTTGAGCCATTGGCTGCATTGAACAAAGAATGGGGCGATCTCACCATGCAAATCGGGATGCGCGCGATGCAAAACCCAGATGAAGTTGGTGCAGCAGCCGTTGACTATCTGTACTTCGCAGGTTATGTGACTTTAGGTTACCTCTGGGCACGTATGGCTTTGGTTGCACAGCAACAAATCGCCGCAGGCAGTACCGATGTTGATTTCTACAATGCCAAAATCACCACTGCTCGCTTCTACTTCAAGAAAATCTTGCCACGTGTTCGTTCACACGTTGACGTGATTGAAGGTGGACTTGAGCCATTGATGTCATTGAATGCTGATCACTTTGCATTCTAATCGAGTGACATAACGTGACTCGATAAAAGAAAAGGACAGCCATAACATTGGCCGTCCTTTTTCTTTATAAAAGGATGATTTTAATAAATTTAGTTAACTTAGAATCGACTCATGATGAATGATAAGACCGAGAGTAGAACTAAGAAATGGATTTTTATCACGCTGCTTTTTTGTGGACGCGTGGTCATAAAGTTGAATAATTTCATTTACGCACTTTAAGATTGGGTTGTTTGAGGACAAATTGCTTAGCCTGTATGCTAAGTATTCAGCTCACATGACTTAACTTGATTGATTTAGACCTTATAGGTGGACCCGCTATGCCAATTTATAATGCACCGCTTGCAGATATGCGCTTTATCCTCAATGAGGTATTTAATGCCGAGCAATTCTGGCAAGCCAATGAAAATCTTGCCCATGTGGATGCTGCAACTGCAGAAGCTATTCTTGAAGAAATGGCTAAGTTTGCACAGAACATCACCCTTCCAATCAACCGCACGGGTGATGAAGAAGGCGCAACTTTTAAAGAGGGTCAGGTCACCACACCTGAAGGCTTTAAACAAGCGTTCAAGCAATATGCTGAAGGCGGCTGGATCGGTTTAGGTGCAGAAGAAGAATGGGGTGGCCAAGCCATGCCGAAAATGCTGACTGTACTCGCTGATGAGATGCTGTTTGCAACCAACCCATCGTTTATGCTGTATCCACTCCTGTCTGTCGGCGCAGGTATGGCACTGAATAGCTATGCTTCACAAGAGCAAAAAGAAACTTATCTTCCTAAAATTTATACTGGCGAATGGTCAGGCACCATGTGCCTCACTGAACCTCATGCTGGCACCGATCTTGGCATCATTAAAACCAAGGCTGAGCCAAATGCAGACGGTTCATACAACATCACCGGTACCAAAATCTTTATTACGGGCGGTGACCACGATCTCGCAGAAAATATCATTCATTTGGTCTTGGCTAAAACACCAGATGCACCTGCAGGTTCACGTGGTATTTCACTGTTTATCGTTCCAAAATTCTTGGTCAACGAAGATGGTTCCGTCGGCGAACGTAACAGCGCAGGTCCAGGTTCAATCGAACACAAAATGGGGATCAAAGCCTCTGCAACGTGTGTGATGAACTTTGATGCGGCCAAAGGTTTCTTGGTCGGTAAAGAGAACGAAGGCCTCGCAGCCATGTTCGTCATGATGAACTATGAACGTTTATCTATGGGCATCCAAGGTCTGGGTGCCTCTGAGTTTGCCTATCAAAATGCTGCACAATATGCCACGGATCGTCTCCAAGGCCGTAGTGCAACAGGTGCACAATCACCCAACCAACCGGCAGACAGCATCTTGGTTCACGGCGATGTCCGTCGTATGCTCTTGAACGTGCGTGCCAATAATGAAGCATCGCGTGCATTTGCAGTCTATGTTGGTCAGCAACTCGATATCACCAAGTTCTCTACCGATCCTGAAGCAGTGGCCAAAGCCAACAATCGCGTTGCCTTGCTCACCCCGATCGCCAAAGCTTATCTCACCGATACCGCCTTCCAAGCCACACTAGATGCACAAATGTGCTTTGGTGGCCATGGTTATATCCGTGAATGGGGCATGGAACAGTGCGTGCGTGACCTACGTATTGCGCAAATCTACGAAGGCACCAACGGTGTACAGGCACAGGATCTGATCGGTCGTAAAACTATTCGTTGTGGTGGTGAATACATCGAAGAATATTTGACTGAAATCCGTGACTTCGCCAATGAGTTAGATGCTGATTTGAACTTCATCAAAGACGCGACCTTAGACGTGGCAACTGAGATTGAAATGGTGACGCATTACATCATCAACAATGCCAAAGAAAATCCAGACTTTGCCAACTCAGCTGCAATTGATTATCTACATGCAGTTGGCCTACTCAGCTTCACCTATATGTTTGCCAAGATCGCCAAGGCAGCACATGGTCAGTCTGCGGAGTTCTATCAAAACAAACTCTCGTTAACGCATTACTTTATCCAACGGATCTTGCCAGAACTGACTTCACGTATCATGAAAATTAAAGCTGGTAGCGAATTGGTCATGAGCTTTAGCCCAGACTACTTCACCACTCAGTCTTAAGAATTTTCTTGGGTGACACTGTTCACTAAAAAAATGCCTGATTAGTCAGGCGTTTTTTTTGGATGCTGTATTGTGGATGGATGGTGTTCTCGGATCAGCTCTGCCATCACCGGATCGGTCGCTTCTAAATGCGTCGCGGCACTGCGTGCATTGGCTTCGGATTGATTTTGGCTCAACTTAAATTTGCCCGTGATCTGCGCAATCTGAATTTCAATACCCACAATCTCCTTCAACTCTGCGCGAATAAAATCTTCAGGAGCTTGTGACATCGTCCAAGGTGTTGTTTGTGATGCCTCATGCTGACGCGTTAATCGCGCCAACACCCCTCTCAGAAATTTTTCATCGTCAACACGTTTCATCTGACCTGTAACGTGCACCACACGTTAATTCCATGTCGGCACCGCACGGTGATCAATGGCTTTGCTGGCATAGCCATTCGGTGAAATATACTGTTGTTCTGCCTGAAAAACCAAATAAGCATCCCTGTCCTGCTGGAGCAGATGCGCCAAAGGATTGGCCTTGGCAATATGCCCTTTCAATACGCCTAAGCTTGAAGTCTCCCGAAGCAATTCAAGAGGAACGTGATTCACTTCAACAACACCATCGACCACAACGATCAGGGTCGCGAATGGATGTTGTTCAATTAACTGATACAAAGTGTCGAGGTCTTCTTGCTTAAATTGCGTTGGT
>JASLIY010000082.1 GCA_030152675.1 Acinetobacter sp. | reverse complement strand
GCCAATTCTTACATCAGCATCATAAAGCCCATGCCCGGCATTCCGAGCAGGTTGTGTTTGGGCACGCGGACATTGTCAAAAAACAATTCGCAGGTGTCTTGGCCTTTCATGCCGATTTTATTTAAAGGTTTGCCCTTACTGAATCCTGCACGCTCAGCTTCGACGATGATGAGCGATAGATTGGCAGAGCCTTTGTCACTATGACCGGTCTTACATACCACAATTGCCATGTCACACAGATATCCATTGGTGATGAAGATCTTAGCGCCATTGATGACATATTCATCACCATCGAGTTCGGCGGTGGTGCGTACCGCTTGTAAGTCTGAGCCTGTGCCGGGTTCCGTCATGGCAATCGCAGTTACGGCCTCGCCACTGGCCATTTTAGGGAGCCAATGCTGTTTCTGTTGATCGTTGCCAAAGTTGTTGATGTAGTTGGCAACAATGTCGGAATGCAAGGAAAACCCAGTGGCAGAGTCTAAGGCATAGGCCTGTTCTTCAATCAAAATCATGCTATATAAGCGATCCACGCCAGAACCACCATACTGCTCAGGCATGGTGGCACAGAGTAAGCCGAGTTCACCAGCCTTTAACCATAGATCTCGATCAACATGTTGCTGCTGTTCATAACGTTCCGTATTGGGTACCACTTCCTTGGCATAAAATTTACGTACAGTTTCTCGAAAATCAGTATGTTCTGAGGTAAATAAATCGCGTGGTAGCATATTGGCGAGGGGACGAATTGGGCCGGATTGCATGATTATTATTTTCCTAAAGGCTTGATTGGTGTTATGAAACTAAAAGATTTGTCGGGCAGGCTCAATATGCGGAATGCTCATTTGTCTGAATGAAATGATCAGTTTGGTCATTTCATTTAAATTGAACTATGTTTCGGTGCAGCGTAGCTGGATTCGGTTAAACTAAGGGCGTTGAAGCAATGATAGTTTGCCGTAAAGGAAAGAATGATGACTGAGAGCTTAACTTTAGAAGAACGTAAAGTAATTTATCGCGCACGACGTGGATTAAAAGAAATCGATATCTACTTTGATCCCTACGTGAAAGAGTGCTATTTGAAAGCCGATGCCAGTGAAAAGGCGTTGTTTGCAGAGCTGGTCGAGCAGGAAGATCCGGACTTACTCGATTGGTTTATGGAAGTGACTGAACCACCACGTCCAGAGCTCAAAGATCTGATTTTACAGCTTAAACATTATGTGCATGCTGGCTGATTCGTCCTCCTCGGTGCATGAGCACTATAGGCTGAAGCCCAGTCGCTATGCACTGGGATTTCAGCTGTGTTGTTTTGTCCTGATGGTGATCGCCTTATATTGCACATTACACAATGATCGCGTGATCCTATTTATATTTATTGCCAGCATGTGCTGGTTTTTATTTTTAAAACAAGATCAAATTGAAATTCTGACTCAGCTCGATCGTGACGAGTGGAGTGTGCAATGGCGGCACTCAGGAAGACGGCAACGTGTTGAGCTGGGGATGATATTTGATCACCAGTTTTATATTGTGCTTTACTTTAAATCTAAAGGCGTGCGCCCCTTGCTGATTTGGCCTGACCAATTGGCTTTAAAATCATGGAAAAGCCTGAAAGCTCGAGCAAAACTCATTTAATTGCCTAACCTGTCACGCTTTGTAAAGTATAAAAGGTTGTTGATTAACCTACATTTATTAATAAATTCGTGTTTTATTTCAAAAAATGTTGGACATTGTGCTAGAAAACCACTAAATTAAGCTTATTGTTAGACAAGGAATTGAATGCGTTATCATCAATTCCTGTAGATTTAACACACCGACAGCAACTCAAGAATTTCAAATGTTTGAAGTTCAAAGCTGGATGTTTCTGTGCATTGCAATCTTTGTTGCAATCCGAGTGAAACGACCAGAAGCGATGCTGAAGGAACAGATTGTAAAAGACAAAACCTATTAATCCTGCAAAGGATTTACCCTTTAATAAGTAGCATGTGCTGAACCGTCGCAATGCTGCTTTTTTTTGCCTAAAATTTAGAGAATTTTTTATTTAGGTCAATTTTTCCACATTACATAAATGACACACTGCGCAAGTACATCCAAAGCTCAGATCGATTTAAACAGGATGTTATTGAGAATATACTTCTGATATTTTGAGGTTAAAGGAATAATCACAACTACACAGGGCAGGTCGTATGTCTAATTTTAATAAAATAATCCGCATCATGTTGAGCAGCATCGCTGCCAGCACGCTCCTTGCAGGCTGTGCCTCTACCAGTAAAACCGGTGCTAAAGTCGGGGTTGGTTTTTCAGAAAAACATCTATTGCCGCCGATCTTGGGGATGGGGGATGTCGACATGGTATGCAATAGCAGTAATGCCTTAGCGCCCGTGATCATGGCCACACAAAGCATGGGAGCTGATCCAACTCGAATGGCCGTGTTGTTATATGCCGCTTCGGGCGTCTGTGCTGAAAATCAGGCATTGAGTGCTGAGTTACGTTATTTACGTGCCTCCAAAGCCGGTCAGGTCAGTGAGGCGCAAGATGCGCGAATTGAACAGAAACGCTGGGCAGCCATTGCCGCAGAACGACAGTACACCGGTTATCAATTGTTTGCGCAACGTTGGCAAACAAAATATAAATACAAGTTAGGTGACTCATGCCCGAAAATGGATCCCGGCTTAGATCAAACGGTTTATCTATTGGGGCTAGTCAGTGGTTTGCAGGCGATGACCAATGATATTAGTTCTGGTGGGCAGGCACATGTGCCCAAAGATATCGCTGCGATCGTTGAACGTAGCATGACGTGTTTGGACAATACTGAATATTGGGGTGCGCCTGAGGCAACGCGTGCCGTGATCTGGACCTTGTTACCTGGTGCCGGTGATGGCAAAGCTGATCCTTATCAGACATTGCAACAATCGATGCAATTGGGTGAGCAAAAAGGGGTGCGCTTATCGCATGCTTTAAATGCGGTTGCCGCCCAAGCCAGTGGTGATGATGGCAAAATCCGTGCAGCCTTACGTGCTTATGCGGCATCGACAGGAGAGGATAAGGCGATCAATCCCGAGTTTCGTTTGATTGACCGGATGGCGGGACAGATGGTGAAAAATATTGCGGATCGTTATTGGACCGAGCATACCGGTGTGCGTGCTGCTGAAGATGGTCTCAGTCATTTTTGGGATGATCAAGTCAAGGCCGGTGATGATGATTGGTTCGAAGAGGTTGCTGAAGCACCAGCCGCAACGCAATAAGGTATTGCCTGACCTGATCTGAGTCTGGTGTAGATTACACTGCTGTGTCGGTTCGGTGTTGGGATTGGTGTCGGACGCAAGCAGTTTAATATTCATAATATATTTTGACGCAGAAGAAGGATAAATTGGAGTGACGTCTTCTGCAAAGACCCCAGAGGTGATGTGATGAAAGAACAGCAGATTAAAAATAAAATTATTTTAATTGCCTTGGTATTGTTCATCTCAGCATGCCTACAAGTTTTTTCGCAGTATTTTGTTTACTGGAAATTTAGTTTTTTCACTGAGCCATGGCGTTGGTGGACGGCGCATTGGGTGCATGTCGGCTGGATTCATTATCTGCTCAACATGTTGGCGTTTATTTTCCTTCCCTTTATTTTTCCACAATTAAAAAAACGTTATATGATCGCGTTGTTACTGTTATTGCCGCCGTTGATGAGTATGAGTTTTTATAGCGTCTATCCCAATATTGAGGCCTATGCTGGACTGTCTGGAGTGCTGCATGGTCTCTATGTGGCGGTGGCGATTTTCTATTTACAGTTTGCTCGAGAGCGTAAGTTTGCACTTTTGGTACTGTGCTTGGTTGGTGCGAAAATCGGCTGGGAAAACACCTTTGGTTCTTTACAGACTGCAGAGCTGATCGGGAGTCCAGTCTTGGTCGAGGCACATGCGGTGGGCGCATTCTGGGGGGCCGTGCTAGCGGGTCTATATCTGCTGCTGATCTGGATCAATAAACGTATGAAAATTGACTAAAAATACAAAATTATAAATAGATTTGTCATATTAATTAGGTGTTAACTGATTCAAATTGTTTAAGCGATAACATAAATAGTGATGAGAGATGGATCTCTGAACTTAGGGAAATCATGCCATTGCATTGAGGATGGCAGTACATAATAAAAGTGGATCAATCATGCAGGATAAACATCAAAATAAATCTGAGCAGCGTCACCACAACCCGAGCAATCCACCACAGCATGGACTGAACCGACTGGGCCATATTTGGACAGAATGGGTCAGTACCTTGGTGGTGTTGGCATTGTTGTTACTGACCCTGATCATTGGTACTGGGGAAATGATTCACGGGCAGATGCTGCGACTCGGCGAAAGCTTGTATGGTGATCAAAAGATTGGCATGCAATATTCATTTCTACGTGCCCCACCCACACAACCAAGCTGTGATCGTAATCCGAATATTGACCTGCTGGTTCAACAGCAAATGAACAATAGCGCAGGGGATGAGTTTGCTGATTTCTTTGGCACCGCATCCAAAGAAGAGGTTCGCCAGTCGGTACTCGCTGCACAGCAACTCTGTGAAGATAAATATGTATTCTACGACAAAACTTTAGAGCATATCGAACAGCATCCAACCCTCACGGCTTATCGCAATATGGAGTTGGGTTTCTTTAAGGCATTTCAGTTTGGTACAGAAAATCGTGCCTTGTTACTGGTGTTGATGGTGGTCTTTGCTGCTATTACGACGACCTTAAAAGTCCATCATATTGCCTTGCGTAGTCCGCAAAGTCGGATCGACTATCGTGTCTATGCGTTATTTATGACCCTTGGCAATACGCTGATGGCCTCATCTGCATTGAGTCAGTATCGTTCGGTCATCAATTCTGGCGTGGCATCTGACCTTGAAAGTCTGATGATCTATTGGCTATGGATGATCTTATTCAGCATTTTGGCGTTGATCAGTTTATTTCAATTGTTACGTATTCCTGCGCATGCCAAGCCGGGCGGGAGTGTGGGCAAGGCCTTACTCTCGGTGCCGTTATATGCCTATATGGCCACCATCACAGGGATCAGCTTTAGTTTCTTTATGGACTATCCGATGGGACAGGGGATTTATCTCGGTCAATTGGTGGAGTTCTCAAGTATTTTCCTCAATTTGGCACTATTTATTTGGGCCGGGATGTTGCTCAAACAAACCCTGATCGTGGATAAATTCCTCAATATTTTACGGCCTTGGAACTTGGCACCTGAAACCTTGACGTGGATTATTCTCTTGGCTGCGGCATTGCCAACCGCGTATACCGGTGCTTCTGGAATTTTTGTGATCGCTGCCGGTGCGATTATCTATAAAGAAGTTTGGAATGCTGGTGGGCGACGTCAATTTGCCTTGGCCTCCGCAGCGATGTCCGGCTCAATGGGGGTGGTGTTACGTCCTTGTTTGCTGATCGTGGTCGTGGCCTCACTCAATAAAGAAGTGACCACGGATCTGCTATATCACTATGGTCTGTATGTATTTTTGATCACCTCAAGCATGTTCTTGGTGGTGTCCTTGTTCTTTGCCGAGCAGAAATTCCGTATTGCCTCAGTAGCGACTGCTTTGCCC
>JASLIY010000078.1 GCA_030152675.1 Acinetobacter sp. | reverse complement strand
GTTGACAATTCATCCATGCTTAGTGACTATAAACACTGATAAGTACTATAAATACTGGCGAAAAATGCCACTGTCCCGAACAGTTCTTGTCATTGAACTCTGTCCCTGATGCATTACACTCAAAATAAAGCAGGTTGACAGACACCTCTCGGAATCATTAGAAAAAGGAAGCATTATGAGCGAGGCCTATATCATCGATGCCATTCGCACGCCACGTGGAAAAGGCAAAAAAGATGGATCACTCTACGAAGTCAAACCCATCCATCTGCTCACCACATTACTCAATGAACTACAACAACGACATACACTCGATACTGCACAAGTCGATGATATTGTCTTGGGCTGTGTCACCCCGATCGGTGATCAAGGCGGTGATATCGCCAAAACTGCAGCCATCGCTGCCGGTTGGCATCACGATGTCGCAGGCGTTCAGATCAACCGCTTTTGCGCATCAGGCCTCGAAGCGGTCAATCTAGCGGCGCAAAAAGTCCGTTCTGGTTGGGAAGACTTAGTCGTGGCTGGTGGCGTTGAATCAATGTCACGTATCCCGATGGGTTCCGATGGCGGCCCTTGGGCACTCGACCCTGAAACCAACCTCAAGTCTGGTTTCGTTCCGCAAGGCATCGGTGCTGATCTGATTGCAAGCTTGGGCGGTTTTAGCCGTGAAGATATAGACGCGTTTGCAGTCGCCTCTCAACACAAGGCAGCGGCAGCGCAAGCAGCGGGCTATTTTGATGCCTCAGTGATTCCGATCAAAGATAAGGCTGGGGTGACGCTACTAGATCAAGATGAATTCATCAAAGCCAATACCAATCTCGAGACATTGGCCAAACTCAAGCCCAGCTTTGCCATGATGGGAGAAATGGGGTTTGATGCGCTGGCACTACAACATTATCCCGAAGCTGAACACATCAACCATGTGCACCACGCTGGTAATGCCTCCGGTATTGTCGATGGTGCGGCCTTGGTCCTGTTGGCCTCTGAGCATGCGATCAAAAGCCAAGGCCTGAAAGCGCGCGCCAAAGTTCTGTCCACGGCACTGGTCGGTACAGACCCCACCATTATGTTGACTGGCCCTGCCCCTGCTGCACGTAAAGCATTGAAAAAAGCAGGACTCAAGGTCGAAGATATCGATCTATTTGAAGTCAATGAAGCCTTTGCTTCAGTGGTGTTGCGCTTTATCGATGAGATGCAGATCCCGGCAGACAAGGTCAACGTCAATGGCGGTGCCATTGCCATGGGGCATCCTCTCGGTGCGACAGGTGCCATGATCTTGGGCACGCTATTGGATGAGTTAGAACGTCAGGGCAAAAAACGTGGACTGGCCACCTTGTGTGTGGGCGGTGGTATGGGCATTGCCACCATCATTGAGTTGGTAGAAGGAGTATGAGCATGACGGCGATTCAATATCAAAAAAATGCAGATGGTGTCGTGATCCTAACACTGGACTCACCCAATCAGTCTGCCAACACCATGAATGCTGACTTCCGTGATGCATTGGCGAGTACCGTCGATCGACTCAAAGCAGAGATCGCATCCGACCTGGATCATCCAATCACGGGAATTATCTTCTGCTCGGCCAAGAAAACCTTTTTTGCAGGCGGTGACTTGGATGACTTAATCCAAGTTCAGCCCGAAGACGCCACGCCATTTTTTCACATGGTTGAAAAGATGAAAGCCGAATTTCGCTATATCGAAACCCTCGGTATTCCCGTGGTTGCCGCGTTAAATGGCACGGCATTGGGCGGTGGTTGGGAAATCGCACTGGGCTGTCACTATCGCATCGCACTGAATGACCCTAAAACCAAGTTCGGTTTACCCGAAGTGACATTGGGACTGCTGCCCGGCGGTGGTGGGATCGTTCGGACGGTACGTTTACTCGGATTGCAGAATGCCTTTCCCTTGCTGCTTGAGGGCAAACAATTCGGTGTTGCCAAGGCAAAAACACTGGGCTTGATTCACGACACTGCGGACAATCTAGATGAATTAATGAACAAAGCTTATGCTTGGATCAAAGCCCATCCCAAGTCACAACAAGTCTTTGATGTTAAAGGTTACAAAATTCCGGGCGGCGATCCTAAAACACCTGCCGTGGCTCAACTATTGGCCATCGCGCCGGCCATGCTACGAGACAAAACCAAGGGCTGCTATCCTGCACCTGAGGCGATCATGGCGGCAGCAGTGGAAGGCGCACAAGTGGATGTCGACACCGCACTACGGATCGAATCACGTTATTTTACTTATCTTGCCAGCGGTCAAATTTCTAAAAATATGATCGGGACATTTTGGCACGGTTTAAATGCAATCAAGTCGGGACACAGCCGTCCTCAAGGCTTTGAAAAATGGAAAGTCAATAAAGTTGGCGTACTCGGTGCTGGAATGATGGGCGCAGGGATTGCTTATGCCAGTGCCAGCAAAGGTATTCCAGTCATCCTCAAAGATATTTCACTGGAGGCGGCTGAAAAAGGCAAAGCCTACAGCCAAAAGCTCCTCGACAAACGTGTTGCACAAGGTCGCATGCAGGCTGAACAACGCGATCAGATTTTGGCACTGATCCATGCCACGGCGACGGCTGCAGACTTACAAGATTGTGATCTGATCATTGAGGCGGTCTATGAAAATCCCGAACTCAAGGCAAAAGTGACTCAAGAAGTCGAAGCTTATCTGGCACATGGCGGTGTGATGGCCTCCAACACCTCGACCCTACCCATCACGGGATTGGCCAAAGCCAGTCGTGATGCAACGGCTTTCATTGGTCTGCACTTTTTTAGCCCTGTCGATAAAATGCAATTGGTGGAAATCATCAAAGGCCAGCACAGCTCAGATGAGACCTTGGCCAAGGCCTATGACTTTGTGCAACAGATTGGCAAAATACCGATCGTCGTCAATGACAGCCGAGGCTTTTTTACCAGTCGCGTGTTTGCCACCTTTGTGCAAGAAGGTTTACGTCTGCTCGCTGAAGGCGTACATCCAGCCAAAATCGAAATGGCCGCACTCAAAGCCGGCATGCCTGTTGGACCCTTGGCCATTCAGGACGAAGTCTCTCTGACTTTATCTGAACATGTCGCCAAAGAAACACGGGCCGCATTACAGGCTGAAGCTAAAGACCTTCCTCGCAGCAGTGCGGATGAAGTCATCGAAACCATGATTCATCAGTTCCAACGTAAAGGCAAAGCCGCTGCTGCTGGTTTTTATGACTATCCGGAAAATGCTAAAAAGCGACTTTGGCCGGGTCTAAGCCATTGGCGTAAAGCGGTCGAAATCAGTGAGCAAGAGATGATTGAGCGCTTTTTGTTTGTACAAGCACTCGATACCCTACGCTGCTATGAAGAAGGTGTACTAACCTCGGTGGTTGATGCCAATGTCGGTTCTATTTTTGGTATCGGTTTTGCGCCATGGACGGGCGGTGCAATTCAATTTTTAAATCAATATGGTCTAGCTAAGGCCTTGGCACGCGCACAAAGCCTTGAGGCCCAGTATGGCGCGCGCTTTAAAGCACCACAGCTATTGATCGAACATGCTCAATCGGATCAGGCGATCCGCTAAGCACATCGATTCAGCGCTAATCAATAGCGGATCGTTCACATGAAATAGCGCAACAATATCCGTCCATGCCCAAGGATGCATGAATATTGTTGCGCTGCTGTGTTCGGACAGCATCCTCAGCGACCTCGCTCAGCATGCGTCTTTATCCATCACTTAAATTTTAAATGATCTATCCTGTGCTTTTGGTTTAATTTTCAGCCAAACCCTATGCTATGATGGGGGTCATTTTGCTTCTTTCACTTAGGAATCCTCGCATGACTCAAGCGATTTCACCTGAAAAAAACATCTGGGGCTGGAAAGGCGCCCTTATCGCAACTGTACTGAGTGTGTTTTTCTTGGGCATCTTTTATTTGGCTATGAGCAATGAGCCAGATTACATGCCAAGTAAACAGCAAAAACCAGTGCAACAGCATGCATTCAAAAGTGCGCCAAGTATGACGCCTGAAGCGATTGCCGAAGCTCAGCAACAACAGCAACGCCGTGAAGCAGCAGCTGCGCAACAGTAATTCCGAGTAGCGCCAGTTGAATGCTGCAATGGCTGTTGCCTGCGCTTGTAGCAGCTTGCAGGCCAATGCTCTTGGTCATCATGCTTAAACTGCTTACTGATCAGTATGGGTGTTATTGATCACCCTACTGTACAGTGAGCGGCACCCCGGCTACATCAATCAAGATCCACCTATCAAACAATCAATGTCATCAAGGCTGATCTTCACAACCTTCTCACGCCTCACTACGCAAACGCATCGACATATCCACATGCGGTATGCCGCAATCTAAATAACTCTCACCGACTACGCTAAAACCAAGCGCATCATAAAATGGTATTGCATGCACTTGCGCAGACAAAATCAATTCACTGCGTTGCTGTTGTTCAGCATAACCAATGATGTATTGCATGATCAGTTTACCAATCCCATATCCGCGATAAGCTTTGAGTACCGCAACACGTCCGATATGACCATCATTGAGTAAACGTGCTGTGGCGATCGGTTGTTTTTGATCATAGATCACAAAGTGCGTACTCAACGGATCGTGCTGATCCCACTCTTCTTCGACTGAGATGTTTTGCTCCATGATAAAAACTTGCTCACGGACGAACTTGGCATCATGCATTAAACGCGGCCAATCACCCTTCACTAGCTTCAGATCAGACATATCCTTTCTCCTGATGCAACGATTTGTTAAAATTTTAAATATAAAAAAGATAAATTAAAAAGATGTCATCCATACCTTTTTATCGGTATGCATCACTAAGGCTGAGCAGCATGGCATCGTTCGCACAGTGGTGCTCAGCGCGGCAATCAAAAAAAGTGTAGCAAGCACTGTGCGAGGAGAAAAGACGTCGTTTTTGATTGGGTACAAATCTGTAATCCACACACCGTGCAACTTAACCGAGTTAACACTTCTTACCTAAATCATGCTGCTGCCACTCATCATTCAGCAGCAGTTCTAAGGAGTGCTGTTTGATTCCATAATGCTGTTTCAACGCTTGAATTTGTGCGATGACCTCAGGATCAGGTGCATTCAGTGTTTTACGTTTGGTTGCTAAAATCATTTTATTTTTACTGGTGTGTTCAAGCGCTACAAACTCAAAGACTTTGCTCTCATAGCCATAAGCTTTGAGCAGCAAGGCTCGAATCGTATCCGTCAACATCTCGGCTTGCTGTCCAGCATGAATCCCAAACTGTAGCATCGGCTTGAGTAAGTCTGGACTCTGCATCTGCGGGCGTAACTCTTTATGACAACACGGCGCGCACATAATGACCGAAGCATTGAGACGAATTCCGGTGTGAATCGCAAAATCTGTTGCAATATCACAAGCATGTAATGCAATCATCACATCAGTATGCGCAGGCTGATAGCTTCGTACATCGCCTTGGAAAAAGTCTAAATGTTGAAACTGACTTTTATTCGCCACCGTTTGACAAAACTGCACCATATTCGGATTGAGCTCAACCCCAGTCACATGCGGATTAAGTTGTTGTTTTTGTAAATAATCATATAAGGCAAAGGTTAGATAACCTTTGCCTGAACCAAAATCAACCACCTGCAACGCTTGTGTTGAGTGAGGAATTTGATCCAAGGCATTGGAAAAAATCTCAACAAATTTATTAATCTGCTTCCACTTACGCGCCATACTCGGAATCAGTTGCGCCTTGGCATCACAAATTCCGAGGTACTGTAAGTACGGACGACCTTGATCAAGATAACGTTTCTTTTCACGATCATGTTGCTGGGCACTCGGCGCCTCACTGCCCGATGTTGAAGCAGCACCGCTGTTGTGATCCTGTTTGCTGGTGTTGCCTGCATTTTTACTGTCCACAGACGGAGCACCCGATGCCGTGTTGCCCGCGATCTTATGTCGGGTCAGCAGCACACTTTTCTTGGTTTTCTTTAGTTGAATCTCTTGATCCAGCAAAATTAGATTGGCCTGCTTACACTGTGCCAATAAGCTTTCGATTTCGGCTTGTGCTTGATCGAGACTGAGATTTTGAGTCAGGTCTTGGGTTTTATATTTAAATACACAGTTCAGCACCGTATTATTTTGCAACTGGATTAAACGCATACTGATTTTTTCTAAATCCGCACGCTCTCCCTGATACTGACTCAAGATCAAACGTTGCAAACTGTTCGAGGCAATGGCGTGTGCAACCGTAGATAAAAACTGTTGTTCTTGCTCAGGAGAAGAGGCCATTTGCCGCATAATTCAAACTCGTATTGTGATCGCCGAATATTTTGACATACTCGCTGCATCCAACCAACGTATTCGAGCAACAAAGCTGCATTGCGCGCTAAAAAATATTACCTAAAGCGCAAAACTGCTTTACTATACAAGTGTATTTTTAAATAAGAAATGAGTAAAATGTCCGCTTCAGCCTCTAAAACCTATACTCAAAGCTATGATCTAAAAGAAGAAAGAATCAATGCGATCAGTCATGGAATTGGCGCACTCTTGGCGCTTATTGCAGGATTATTACTGCTGATCAAAGGCCAACACCTCACCTCGAGCCAATTTATCGGGCTTGCAGTCTATGCCGCCAGTTTGGTTTTGCTGTTTTCTAGCTCCACGCTATACCATGCCTCGCGTGATGAAAAGAAGCGTCAATGGTATAAGAAACTTGATCACACCGCGATTTACTATTTGATCGCAGGTACTTATACCCCCTTTCTCAGCATCGCGATTCCGACAGTCAAAGCTCAATATCTGCTAATTGCACTGTGGTGTATCGCTGCGATTGGCACACTATTCAAACTGGTGCTGATTCATCGCTTCCAAAAAGTGTCTTTATTGGCCTATTTGGTGATGGGTTGGTTGGCGGTCTTGGTGATGGATGATATGCAACGTTACCTCAGTCGTGAATGCCTGACTCTGCTGATCACAGGTGGCTTAGCCTATAGTATAGGTGCATTGTTTTATGCTTTAAAAAAGGTAAGATATACCCATGCCATCTGGCATGTGTTTGTTTTGATAGGGGCAGGATCACACTTCTTGGCGATTTATCTTTACATCATCTAAGTCTTTTTGAGTTCAAATTCAGCAACCCTGAACCTGTTACTCAGGGGGACACATCGTCGTTTTTTTAAAAATCACGCCTTTTTTGGAAAACCACGCTTTATAAAACTAATAACCGAATTAAGCAAAGTCTAAGGAATCTCATGGCGTCTACAACTCAATCCCTCAATCCACAGGTGCCCACAAACTCTAAAGCACGCGTATTGTTCGCCAGCTTAGTGGGAACCACTATCGAATTTTTTGACTTCTATATCTATGCCACTGCTGCGGTACTGATTTTTCCACATTTGTTTTTCCCAGCAAGCACAGATCCAACCACCGCAACGATTCAATCTCTCGCGACGTTTGCGATTGCGTTTATCGCACGCCCTATCGGCGCCGCGCTGTTTGGGCACTTAGGCGACCGCATCGGGCGTAAAGCCACCCTTGTCGCAGCACTCCTCACCATGGGGATTTCAACCGTCTGTATTGGTTTACTCCCGACCTATGCACAGATTGGTATCGCAGCACCCTTATTGTTGGCACTTTGCCGTCTCGGTCAAGGCTTAGGTCTTGGTGGTGAATGGAGTGGTGCGGTCTTGCTTGCCACTGAAAATGCACCGCCGGGCAAACGTGCTTGGTATGGCATGTTCCCACAGCTCGGTGCACCGATCGGCTTTATCTTGGCCACCGGTTCATTCCTGATCTTAGGCGCATTCATGAGCGAAGAAGCCTTTATGACTTGGGGTTGGCGTATTCCCTTTCTCGCCAGCGCAGCCTTAGTCATCGTCGGCTTATATATCCGTCTCAAACTACATGAAACCCCAGCCTTCCAAAAAGTGCTCGACAAGCAAAAAGAAGTGAACATTCCCTTCACAGAAGTGGTTACAAAACATTTCCCAATGTTGATCTTGGGCACCATTGCGGCGATTTGTACCTTTGTCGTGTTCTACCTCACCACTGTATTTGCATTAAACTGGGGCACCACACAATTGGGCTATTCACGCAGTGAATTCCTAAAACTTCAATTGGTTGCCACACTGTGTTTTGCTGCCTTTATTCCTCTTTCAGCTGTGTTTGCTGAAAAATTTGGCCGTCAAGCGACTTCAGTCGGTGTCTGTATTGCCGCAGCGATCTTTGGTCTGTTTTTTTCCACGATGCTAGAATCCGGAAGCACCTTTGTTGTATTCTTATTTTTGTGTTTTGGTCTTGCCATTATGGGGATGACCTATGGCCCAATTGGTACTGTGCTTTCAGAGATTTTTCCGATTTCAGTTCGCTATACCGGTTCAGCCTTAACGTTTAACTTGGCAGGTATTTTTGGTGCATCTTTTGCACCCTTAATTGCTACCAAGCTGGCCACTGAATATGGTCTGTATGCTGTTGGTTACTATTTGAGTGCTGCATCCATCCTGTCACTTTTGGCCTTCCTCGCCATCCGTGAAACCAAACATGATGATGTCAACAATCAGATTTAATCTGCTGCGTGTCATTCAGAGCCAGTCTAAGTACTGGCTTTTTTATGCAAAATAAAATCTATAAACGCGCAAAAACAATAATCAACAGCCAAAAACAATAATATGTTAATAAAAAAGGAAGTTTAAAATGCGCCAACTCAGTTCAAATGAACGAGAGCAAGTCCTGACTTTTCTTCAGAAGAGCCAAAAAATTTTAGCCATCAAATATATTCGCAATCTATTTAATTACGACCTAGCAGAAGCCAAACACGATGTAGAACAATTGATGATGAATCCGGACTTCATTCCAACGCAGCAAAAACAAATCCAAATGGCCCGTGTAGAAGGTCCCTATCGCAATATCGAACTCGACCATCTAAGCCAAGAGCTTTTTGTGGTTACCCATGATGGTGAGCGCTTCCCAATTGATGAGACCCATCCTGAATGGCATCAAATCATGCTATTTTTCACCGATCGACAGTTCCCTCACAAACAAGACTATCTCAATGCCGTTCGCTTGATCCAAAATGCCGAAGACTTAGCCATCATGCAACAGAAACATCAACAGCAGCTTGAGGTCGAAGCGGCGCGACATCAACACTTGATTCTGCAAGCCATTGAAGCCCAAGACCGTAAAAACAATTTAATTATTCTGATGTCATCACTGCTGATCGTGGCGATTTGTGTGATGTATTTTAGCCGCTAAGCTTCACTGTTCACTGTTCACTGTTCACTGTTCACTGTTCACTGTCAATCGAGCTGAACTTAGCTCAACTCAATGATATCAATCGTCGGTGGTACTCGGAAACGAAATGGGACACCGACCATACCAATGCCCACTGTCACAAAAACATCAGCATGTTCATGCTGATAAAGCCCACGTTTGTGGCCTAAGATCGAAACCTTTTTCATAACATAGTTGGTGACCCATGGCAGCTCCACCTGCCCCCCATGCGTATGCCCAGACAACATCAATGGACGTGTCGGTAAGTTGGGCACCATATCCACCGTATCAGGATTATGCGACAGGATCAGCCAAGGTTTATCTTGTGGCAAATCTGGCATATCACGCATGTCCGACTTACCCGCCCACAGATCACCGATCCCAATCAAGCGAAACTCATCAAACTCGACGATCTTGGCTTCAATATCTATGACATTGTTATTGCTTAAAGCACGCTGTAATAAATCATGAATCGGCGGACCCGGATATTGTTCATCATGGTTGCCATTGACTGAGTAAATCGGCGCTTGAATCTGTTGTAAGATTTTTAATTCCTGTTCAAGCTGATCTTCTGGCTCATAAGTCCAATCCCCAGCCACCACCACAAAATCAGGTTGCTCTTGATTGATTTTCTCTACCACTTGTCTTAATTGGCGCTCATGCCCGGAGAATAGTCCCACATGTAAATCAGCGATCAATGCAACACGGAGCGGTTTTTTAAAAGGGGCTGCTGAGCCACTGAGTTTATAACTCAAATGCCGCACATGAATCATATGCGGTTCAATAAAACGCGCATAAATCAGCAATGCACTGAGTAGACAGATAAAGACACTTTGATGTAATGAGAAATGCTGAACCCAACCCGCATAGGCGCTAAAAAAGATCAGCGGAAACAATAAATAAGAAAGATAAAACGCCAATAAATGCACAAAGGATTTAAACGGATGGATCGTTTCAGTACGTGATTGACTCCGCCATGCTTGTACAATCCCCCATATGCCTACGATTGCAAAACTGATATAAAAGCATAAAATTACAGGGTTTGTTGTCCACATATAGGGTCTCAATTATTTGGAAAATAAATCATGTTTATCTTTTAAGCATTGCTGATTATACTCT
>JASLIY010000070.1 GCA_030152675.1 Acinetobacter sp. | reverse complement strand
TCAATGCTCCCCTAAATCATGATTTGCCCGTTGCCCTCGTGACAGGGGCAACGTCGACCAGCTTGCATCGTCAATATAAGCTCGTATGCGTGGAGCAGCCAGACCCGAGGATATCGCCCAACTCGTCTCCATGTTGGTGGCCTTAGATGATCTGACTGGGGAAATTTTACTGTCGGATGGGGGATTGAACCTTACATAACGCAGACTGGAGAGGCATGTATAAAAGCCCAACGCCAAGCGCTTGGGCTTTTGCGAAAAGACACTGTGCTAAGTCTCTTGTTCAATGATCATGATGGAGATAGTCGGGTTGTTTGGGTAATTGTAAACTACAGAATAAACAGATCATCAGCATCACAAACACATAGATAAAGAACATATTTTCGTGTCCGGCGTGTTTAAATTGCAGTGCCACAGCCGGTGCCGAACCGCCAAACATGGCATTCCCAACCGCATAGGCAAAGCCGACGCCAAGTGCGCGGATATGCGGTGGGAACATTTCTGCTTTGACCAAACCACTGATTGAGGTGTAAAGGCTGAGCAGCATCATCAAGAAGATCAACAGCAGCGTCACGATCACAGCGGATTCATGGAAATAGCGCATGCCAATCACCATCACGGGATAGACGAAGATCGCACAACTGATACTAAACCAGATCATGGATGCGCGACGACCGATGCGATCTGAGATCATGCCAAACAAAGGCTGTACCAGCATAAAGACCAGCAAGGAAATCGTCATCATATATCCCGAGACTTTGTCGCCAAAGCCTAAGTTGCTCATATAGGTCTTCGAATATACTGTGAGTACATAAAAGGTCAGTGAGCCTGCAGAGGTATAACCCACCACCAGTAAAAAGGTTTTCCAGTGGTGTTTAAAGAGTGCCGCCAAACTGCCGGCTTCTTCTTTGTGATTATCTTGCACCAAAGTTTCTTTAAGATGGCGTCGCACGTAGTAGGATAAAATCGCCGCGATCCCGCCAATAATAAATGGAATACGCCAGCCACCGTCCAAGAGTTGTTCTTTGCTCATCAACATCAGCATGATCACGCCCAATAAACTGGCCAATAACTGACCGCCAGAGAGGGTGACGTATTGGAAAGAGGCATAAAAACCACGTTGCCCTTTGAGTGCAACTTCGCTCATATAGGTCGCAACCGCGCCATATTCGCCACCGACTGAAAGTCCTTGCAATAACCTCACCGCCAAAAGTAAAAATGGGGCGGCCATACCGACTTGTTCATAGGTGGGGAGGGCTGCAAATAAAAATGAGCTGACCGCCATCAATGAAATCGAAGTGATCATGGAGCGCCGACGTCCATATTTGTCTCCGATCCAACCGAAAATCCAACTGCCGATCGGGCGCATAAAAAAACTGGCTGCAAATACCCCCCAAACATAAATCTCCTTGGTGGCCGCTGGCATATCGGGAGGCGTGAGTGCATGTTGAAAATAAATAGCAAATGCAGCGAAGATATAAAAGTCAAACCATTCGACCAAATTACCCGAAGCTGCGCCCGCAATCGCTTTAATACGATTTTGTTTTTCATGTGGCTGGTAAACGTATTTTTCGTTCATGAGATATCCCTATTTTTTAATACTTTAAATCCCTTCATCTTTTTTCTTGTGTTGCGTCATTGCATCAAGCTTTTGATTGAATCTGTGGCTTCTACTGTATTTATAATGCAATCTAAGTTGTTGGTTTTATTGAATTGATATTGTAGTAAATCTTAAAGATAAGGGGTTTGTCTAAGAGGAAATAACGATTGATATTGCTTAAATATTCAGCTGTGCAAATAAGTGAGCCATATGGATTGGAGGAGTAAATACGCTTGACTTAAATGAATAGGAGGGTTTCAGTGATTTACGTTGAATCTTGATTTTGGGCGCTGAGCAGGTAGGGGCAAAGAATGCAAATTTTTATTTTATAAACGCAACATATTCCACCTTATGTGAGATGACTGAGTGCGTTTGTTTTAAACATTCTGAATAGGTCGCTTATTGCATCCTTCATCCGCACTCGAATCTGTCTAAGCTGCAATAAATGCTCGTAATGCTTGGTTAAAGGCAGTGGCGGCTTCGATATTGGAAATGTGTGAAGCATCCAGACTCATCAATTGACTGTGTTGAATACGCTGCTGCATAAATTCTGCATCGGCCACGGTGGTCACGGGGTCTTTTGATCCGGCAATGATCAGGGTTGGGATCGAAATCTGTTGAATCTGCTCCCGAAGATCTGCTTGGGCCAACGCTTCACAGCAACTTGCATAACCTTCAGCGCTGCCTTGCGCCAAATCATGGCTTAACTTTTCAACAACAGCAGGATGGCTCTGGATAAATTGATCGCTAAACCAGCGTGAGGCCGCAGTTTGTGCAATCTGGCTCAGCCCTTGTTGGCGCACCAATTGTGCACGTTCCAACCAAGCAGATTCTTGACCGACTTTGGCTGCGGTATTGCAGATCACCACATGCTGAAAACGTTGAGGATATTGGATCGCCAGCCATTGCCCAGTTAATCCCCCCATCGAAATCCCACAAAAACTGGCGCGCTGAATCTCTAAATGATCCAAGACTTGAATTACATCTTGTCCCAATTGTTGCAGTGTATACGGCCCTTGCGGTGCACTAGAACGGCCGTGGCCTCGGGTGTCATAGCAGATCACGAAATGATCGTGCTGCAATGCCTCGATTTGTGCTTGCCACATGTGGTAGTTGGTGCCGAGTGAGTTGGAAAAGATCACGGCCGGCGCGTTGGCATCGCCAAAAGTTTGATAATGAATCTGCGCATCTTGGCTCATACAGATTGGCATATTGTATTTAATCCTTTTTATTTAAATCGTTTATTCAACACGTTCGATAATCAAAGCAATTCCTTGACCGACACCGATGCACATCGAGCACAGGGCATATCGGCCTTGGATCGCTTCAAGTTGATTCAGTGCTGTGGTCACCAAACGCGCACCAGAGGCGCCGAGCGGATGACCAATTGCAATCGCACCACCATTCGGATTGACCTGAGCGGCATCATCGGCCAGCCCGAGCTGACGGGTCACGGCCAACGCTTGTGCCGCAAAAGCTTCATTTAGCTCAATCACATCCATTTGATCCAAACGCAGCCCACTCCGTGCCAATAGTTTTTCGATCGCGGGGGCAGGCGCATAACCCATGATTCGCGGTTCAATCCCGACCGTGGTCGCCGCAATGACTTTGCCACGTGCTTTGAGTTGGTACTTTTCAATCGCCTGTGCTGAAGCCAGCAATAACGCCGCGGCACCATCGTTAATGCCAGATGCATTGCCAGCTGTCACACTGCCTTCAGGGTTGACCACAGGCTTAAGCTTGTGAAGATCCTCAATTTGGGTTGAAGCACGCGGATGTTCATCGCTGGCAATCGTGATCGGTTCAGACTTTTTGACTGGAATACTGACTGGGATGATTTCTTTTTCAAAAAAACCACGCGCTTGTGCTGCCGCAGTGCGTTGCTGACTACGCAGGGCAAATTGATCCTGATCTACACGGTTAATCGCAAACTGTGTAGCAACATTTTCAGCCGTTTGCGGCATGCTGTCCACACCGTACATGGCTTTGAGTTTGGGGTTGATCAAGCGCCACCCCATGGTGGTGTCTTCAATTTTCTGGCTACGGCCAAAGGCGGTCTCGGCTTTGCCCATCACAAAAGGGGCGCGCGACATCGACTCAACCCCACCCGCGATGATCAAGTCGGCTTCACCCGCTTTGATGGCACGTGCTGCAATTGCAACCGCATCCAAGGACGAACCACAGAGCCGATTTAAGGTGGTGGCGGGTACTTCTACCGGTAGGCCGGCCAATAGGGCAGACATCCGCGCGACATTGCGGTTGTCTTCACCGGCTTGGTTGGCACAGCCATAGATCACATCATCGATCTGTTGCCAATCAATGTTGGGATGACGTTGCATCAAGGCTTCGATCGGCAGTGCACCCAAATCATCGGCACGTAAACTGGACAAGGCACCGCCATAACGACCAAATGGGGTGCGAATGGCATCAACGATATAGGCATTTTTCATTGTATTGATCCTATGCGGGAACTTTCCCTCTATGCCATCTCTGGCTCAAGAACTTATTGAGGTTGCATCCTTTCAGTTGCATCGATCAGCGTGGCACCGGTCAGTGACTGCAATTCCTCAAAAGAGAGTCCTGCCACTTTTTCAATCACTTTTAAGCCGTCAGCCTCCACATCGATCACACATAGATCGGTATAAATGCGGTCGACACAGTGCTTACCGGTAACGGGATAGCTGAGTTCAGCCACGATCTTGGGTTCACCGGTTTTGGTCACATGATCAGTGGTGACAAAGACTTTTTTCGCACCGACGGCGAGATCCATCGCGCCGCCGACAGCAGGAATGGCATTCGGGGCACCCGTATGCCAGTTGGCCAAATCACCATTGGCCGCCACTTGGAAAGCACCCAAGACACAAATATCCAGATGACCACCGCGCATCATGGCAAAGGAATCGCCATGATGAAAAAAGCTGCCGCCCGTGAGCAGGGTGACAAATTCTTTGCCAGCATTGATGAGCTCTGGATCTTCTTCGCCAGCCGCTGGGGGCGGGCCAAAGGCCAGGAGGCCATTTTCAGAATGCAAAAACACATCTTTATCGGCAGGCAGATAATTTGAAATCTTGGTCGGCAAGCCTATTCCAAGATTGACATAGGCACCATCGGGAATATCCAAGGCCACCCGTGCCGCAATTTCATCGCGGGTGAGTTTTTGATAGCTCATGATGATCTCCTTATGCCAGTGGCGATGTAGGTTGGACTTGAACCACATGTTGCACAAAAATACCTGGGGTAATGATGTGCTCTGGATCGAGTTGACCGAGTTCAACCACTTGGCTGACTTGGGCAATGGTGACGTCTGCAGCCATGGCCATGATCGGGCCAAAGTTGCGTGCAGATTTACGATAGACCAAATTGCCCCAACGATCGCCTTGTTGTGCTTTGATCAAGGCAAAGTCGGCACGAATCGGATTTTCCAAGACATAGTCTTTGCCCTCATAGTTCAGCGTGGGCTTGCCTTCGGCCAAGAGTGTTCCGAAACCTGTTGGGGTATAGATCGGGCCTAAACCCATTCCTGCGGCTTGGATGCGGCAGGCAAGATTGCCTTGAGGGACCAATTCCAATTCGATTTTTCCGGCATGGTACAACTCATCAAAAACCCAAGAGTCAGACTGACGAGGGAAAGAGCAGATGATTTTAGCGACGGCTCCGGTTTTGAGTAACTTGGCCAAACCGTAGTCGCCATTGCCGGCATTATTATTGATAATCACCAAATCTTTGACGCCCAACTCGATCAGGCCATCAATCAGTTCAGCCGGTTGTCCCGCTGTCCCAAAACCACCAATCATGATGCTGCATCCATCTTTAATCTGGGACAGAACCTCAGTTAAAGACGCAGCGCTTTTATCGATCATCATCTTTCCTTGTGCAATTGAACTTCACTCAATGTGATGGGAAGCCCGTCCGATGTCACTTATTCGATAGATCCTACCGATACAGCGTGTTGTCGGAAAGGCGATGAGCTATATATAGCATTGATTGAAGACCTGAGGCCACTGGTGCATCACGTCTTCAGTTGTATATTTAAAAAGCTAAGATAAGTTAAGCACTTACGCGACGACGCTCAATCTCGGTGGTCGGTGCAGAAGCCACATCTTTGACCAGTTCCACATCAAAGGTGATGTGCTTAAATGGACCAGTCACCTGACGTGCCGCAATTTGTGCAGGATCTGTGACGTCTACCGCTGTAGCGACCAAACCTTCACGGGTTGCAAAGGCAAAGTCATCCCAGAGGTATTGATCCCCTTCGATATTGAATTGCGTGGTGAGTTTGCGATAGCCCGGTGCAGAAATAAAATAATGGACATGGGAAGGGCGTTGACCATGACGGCCCAACAAATTCAACAAGGCTTGGGTGGTGCCTTCAGGGGGGCAGCCGTAGCCAACTGGCATGGTGGTTTGTGCGACATAGCGACCATCTGCATCGGACAGGATACTACGGCGTAAATTGAAATCAGACTGTGATTTATCAAAGAATGAGTAGTTGCCCATGCTGTTGGCATGCCAGATTTCAACTTTGGCACCCTCGATGATATTGCCATCGGTGTCGGTCACTTTGCCTTCAATAAATAAGGTATCGACATGATCTGACTCACTGCCATCATCCATACGCGCAAAGCCAACAGATTCAGGCGCACCAGCCACATAGAGCGGGCCTTCGATGGTGCGTGGGGTACCGCCACTGATTCCAGCTTTGGCATCTGCGGCATCGGCACGTAAGTCTAAGTAATGCTCTAGACCCAGTCCTGCTGCCAATAAGCCTAACTCATTGGCCTGACCCGCATCGGTTAAATACTCAAGACCTTTCCACAACTCTGCTTGAGAAATGTCTAAGTCTTCAATGGCTTGAAATAAATCACCGAGTAGGCGAACCACCACTTGTTGTACACGTGGATTCACCTCATGGATGGCGGTGTCGACGTTCATTTTTTTGACTAATTGATCGATTTCTTGGCGGTTCATACATTAACTCCTTGTGTATGAGGAGGATCCGTGGCTGGCGTTGCGGTTCACGATCAGTATTGATCGCTGTAAAACTGCTGGCGCGGGATAGACCACAATCCTTGATTTTTATGGCTGCTATATGCTTGAGCCTATTGTTAAAACGAAGATCCATCTTGCTGATATAATCGAGTTGTTCGGTGGTGAAAACTTCAAACTTTATAATGTCTTAACTAAAATAATAAAGCCACCCATCGAATCAAAGAATGATCAATCAAAGCATCAAGATCACAGGTCATTGTCACGTATGGAGGAAGGATGACGGTTTAACGGCATCACTTCGATTTTCATATAAGGGAAGAGCGGCAGACCCTGTAAGAGGTCGTGCAAGGCTTCATTGCTTTCCACATCAAAAATACTGATGTTGGAATACTGGCCGCTGATCCGCCAGAGATGTCGCCATTTACCTTGGCGTTGTAAGTCCTGAGAATAGGCTTTCTCAATGGCCTTAATCTCATTGGCTTGTTCAGGCGGCATATCAACAGGAAGTAAAACATCCATGCGAACGTGGAATAACATATGCGGTTCCTTGTTTTAAATGGTTTTTATGCGTTTCAGTGTTGCGCTGTTTCAGGGTTCATTGCTCGATCTTTAACTGCCAAACTCTCAAACTTGCTCTGTCAGGCGCTTTAGCGTCGGCGTAACTGTTCAATCCGATCTTCATCCACTTCAATACCGAGACCCGGCGCTGTCGGCAGTAACAGTTCGAAATTTTGGTATTGCAATGGGGTTTTTAAAATATCTTCGGTCAGCAGCAGTGGGCCAAACAGTTCAGTGCCGAAGCCCAAGTGCTCAAAGGTCGAGAATGCATGTGCCGAAGCGATACTCCCGACTGGCCCCTCCAACATGGTGCCGCCATATAGATCGATACCGGCACGTTGTGCGATTTTTGCGACTTCACAGGCTTCGATCAGGCCACCGGATTGGGCGATCTTGACCGCGAATACATCTGCGGCATGTTGTTTGGCGAGACGAAAGGCACTGGCTGGGCCAGTTAAAGCTTCATCCGCCATGATCGCCACATCAAAGCGAGCAGTTAAACGTGCCAATGTATCGACTTGATCAATCGCACACGGTTGTTCGATGAGGTCGATGCCACCATCCTGTAATTGCTGAATCCCTTGAATACATTGTTGTTCTGACCATGCACGATTGATATCAACCCGGATGCTGACCTCAGGACCGAGGGCTTTTTTGATGGCGATTACATGTTCAACATCCTGTTGTAGCGGATTGGCGCCAATTTTTAATTTAAAGACATTGTGACGTTTGAGCGCGATCATTCGCTCTGCTTCGGCAATATCTTGCTCGGTGTTACCCGAGGCCAAGGTCCACAGCACGGGCAGACGATCTCTTAAGCGTCCTCCGAGCAGTTCGCTTAAAGGAAGGCCTAAACGCTTGGCTTGGATATCGAGCAATGCGGTTTGAATGGCGCATTTGGCAAAACGGTTGCCATTGATACTGCTGTGTATTTTTTGAAAAGTCTGGGCCAAGTTTAAATCGCTGATGCTGTGCAACAAGGGCTTAAAATAGGTGTCAATATTGACTTGAACGCTTTCAGGACTTTCTTCACCGTAGCTGAGTCCGCCAATGGTGGTGGCTTCACCCCAACCAACAACACCGTCACTGCAACAGATTTTGACCAACACCAAAGTTTGGGTTTGCATGGTCGCCACTGACAACTTGTGTGGGCGAATGGTCGGAACATCGACCAAGAAGGTTTCAACAGATTTATACATGGGGAACGACACCATCGGGATATCCATATCATTTGTATATACCTTAAAAGAATGATTTAATGCTGTCTAAGATTAAATTAGCATCTTTATATACCCTGTAGGTATTCAGTTGCACAATCTGTTGCAATCAACGGATCAAGGATAGCGAGAGAAATGGAACTTCGAGATTTATATTGTTTTGTCGCAGTGGTCGAGGAACAGAGTTTTACCAAGGCGGCAGAACGTTTGTTTATCGCTCAGCCGCCATTGAGCCGTAAAATTCAAAAACTCGAACAAGAGCTGGGAACCCAGTTATTTGAGCGCGGTAGTCGTCCATTGCAGCCCACCACAGCGGGGCAGTTTTTTTATCAGCATGCGATCAAATTGTTGGCCAATGCTGAAGAAATCAAGTCCATGACCCAGCGGGTTGGTGCGGCTGAACGTGTGGTGCGGATTGGTTTTGTGGCGTCTTTGCTCTATGGCATGTTGCCGCGCATCATTTATATGTATCGTCAACAACAGCCACAGCTCAAGATCGAAGTGATTGAGATGAGTACCATTGATCAGATCCAAGCGCTCAAAGAAGGCAAAATTGATGTCGGTTTTGGTCGCTTGCGTATCTCAGATCCAGCGGTGAGACGGGTGTTGCTGCGAGAGGAGCGACTCACCGTGGCCATGCATACCAGCCATAGTTTCTCGCAGTATAAGCAGGGGATTTTTCTTGCGGATATTGTCGATGAGCTACAGTTCTTTTATCCCACCACCGCCAAACCGAACTATTCGACCCAAATCCAGACCTTATTTTCAGAACATGGCCTTGCGCCTAAACGTATTCGTGAGGCGCGTGATATCCAATTGGCGCTGGGGTTGGTGGCTGCTGGCGAGGGGATTTGCATCGTGCCCGAAGGCGCCAATGCGATTCGCTTGCCCTATGTCAACTATGTGCCGTTGATGGATGTGGATGCGATCAGTCCGATTTTTATGGCGATGCGTAGCCTCGACAGTAGCGATGATATTCAGGCTTTATTCCAGTGTATTTATCAGGTCTATGATCTCGAGGGGGTCAAATACGAACGTGACATGACCCAACAATTCCATCAAGTCTAAGGCAGATGTGTGGGCCTAGTACTGGTGTCTGACTTTAACAGGCCTGTTTTAAAAACTGTTGCAGCTCACGGGTGAACTTGAGCGGTTCACTGAGGAGCGGTGTATGACCTGAACGTTGAAATAGCACGTGATGGGTATGCTTTAAACTGTCAGCGATTTGCAGTTGCCCTTGGGCAGGATACAAGTTGGATTGCGCACCGATAAAAAATGTAGTCGGGCAGTCTAGCTCAGCAATGGCTTGGCGATAGTCCTCTTGATGCAGCAAATAGTTCTTGATATACCAAGCCATATAGTCCAAACGTTGCATCGGCAATAAATGCTTTTGCAGCTTGGGTTGTCGCAAAGCCAGTTCAAACATCAACGGTGCCAGTCGATTGCTGCCTTGTAGCTTGATGAACTTGAGCCACATGCGCAGCAATTGTTGGCGCGACTGAGGATCTAGGTCTTTGAGATATTGAGTGCCAGCATGTTGAGCCAATAGCGAAGAGATGGATTGCAGCAATTGCATAAACTGCGGATACTCAGTGCCAAATAAACCAAAAGACCAGCTTTCGTCCGTGGCAATCTTGGGGGTCTGATCAATATGCAAGTAGGCTTTGAGTTTCTGCCCGATATTGGAATATTGCATCCCATGCATCGCTGTGGTCGCGCCCATCGAATAGCCAATCAGAATAAAATCATCTAACTGAAGTTGCTCAATCAAGCACTCTACATCACGCCAATGGCTGCTGATTGCATCCAAGTCTTGTGGGATGTTGCAGTTGTTAGACTGCCCAAAGCCACGCCAGTCGGGAATGATAAATTGACAATGTTTAAAGTTTGGGAACAAAAACGGCGTCCACTGCCAACTTTGCATGCCCAATCCAGAGAGCACCAATACCGGTTGGGCGTGGGCTTGCCCCTGTATGCGGACATGTAAGGATTCACCATCTGGCATTTGATAAAATGGCATGTCTTAGGCCTCTTGTGACGATGAGCGCTGCTCAGTCGTGGGTGAGTTCGCCGCATTTGGCGACG
Source organism: Acinetobacter sp. (assembly GCA_030152675.1). GTDB lineage: Bacteria > Pseudomonadota > Gammaproteobacteria > Pseudomonadales > Moraxellaceae > Acinetobacter. The sequence goes on along the minus strand of JASLIY010000070.1, from coordinate 279 downwards.
GATCATCTGTTGAACGGTCTGATGCATTGCTATGCATTATTGTTTGCAACTTTTGTCTGCTGCTGTGACGCGATTTGTGCAGCCTTGTGGTCTTGTTGTTGAAAGAGATACAGTTGTGGGATCAGTTGATCGAGCCACTGAATCCAGCCTTTTTCCAAATCGATGCCCAGTTGTAAAATCATCTTGTGGATATAGCGTGTACGTTCTTCTGGGCTGTGCTGAACTTGATCGGTCTTGCCAGTGGCGAAATCTTTGGCAAAGATCTGTTCATAAGTTTTG
>JASLIY010000014.1 GCA_030152675.1 Acinetobacter sp. | reverse complement strand
GCGCATTTGAAGCAGTCGATACCTCAACATCACAAAAGCCAGTGACTTAAGACACTGGCTTCAACGTTAAAAACGTTCAGTCTTTCATGCGCTAGATTGCTCAACACATTCGCCTTACAACCTTATGCGATGCCAGCTTATTGATGTCTTAACAAACGTAGACCATTGGCAACCACCAGCAAACTGACGCCCACATCGGCAAATACAGCCATCCACATACTTCCGAGATTCAGTAAAGTCAGGATCAGGAACAGTGCTTTGGTGATCAAGGCCAAGCTAATATTCTGCACCAAGATTTGATGGGTCTTTTTCGACAGTGCAATAAAGCTCGGGATCTTGCGCAGATCATCATCCATCAAGGCCACGTCTGCCGTTTCAATCGCCACATCAGTGCCCATCGCGCCCATGGCAAAGCCAATATTGGCACGCGCCAAGGCCGGCGCATCATTGATACCATCGCCAACCATGCCGATGTGACTGGTCTCAGCATAACTGGCGACCAGATTGAGTTTATCCTCGGGGAGTAAATTGCCCTTGGCATCATTCATCCCGACTTGGGCAGCAATGGCATCCACGGTATGCGGATTGTCTCCACTCAGCATCAGGGTTTTCACGCCCATGGCCTTGAGCGATTGAATCGCTTCGGCACTGGTTGCTTTCACCGTATCTGCCACGGCGACCAAGGCCAAGACCTGCTGATCTTTGGCGAACAACACCACCGTTTTACCTTGTCGTTCAAAAACTTCAATCTGTGCTTCTAATTCTGGTGAGCAATAATCCATGTCATGGATCAGGCGATGATTACCCAACCAATAGCTCACGCCTTGCATCACGCCACGCGTCCCTCGACCTGCCAAGGCAGTAAAGTTGTCTACATCGATAAATCGCTGATCCGCAGTACCGGCTTGTACAATCGCTTGAGAAACAGGGTGATCGGAACGACTGGCGAGGCTGATCAACAAAGTCTGTACTTCGTTGTGATCACCATGCAAGACTTGAAAATCAGTCTGTTTCGGTTGGCCGTGAGTAATGGTGCCGGTCTTATCAAAGGCTAAAAACTTCAATAATCGACCTTGCTCCAAATACACCCCACCCTTGATCAAGATGCCTTGACGCGCAGCTGCTGCCAAACCACTCACCACAGTCACTGGGGTCGAGATCACCAACGCACATGGACAGGCGATAACCAAGATCACCAGCGCTTTATAAATCCAGTCAAACCATACCCCGCCAAGGAATAGCGGCGGAATCACGGCGATCAAGATCGCAAATATAAACACCAATGGCGTGTAGACTTTGGCAAAGCGATCGACAAAACGTTGTGTGGGCGCTTTCTCGCCTTGGGCTTCTTCCACGGCATGGATGATACGGGCCAAAGTGGTATTGTCCGCGCCAGCACTGACACGATATTCAAAAGAACCAGACTCATTGATGGTGCCTGCAAAAACCGGATCGCCCTCCCCCTTATCAACAGGCAGACTTTCGCCGGTGATCGGGGATTGATTAATACTGGATTGGCCTTTGCTGATCACCCCATCTAAACCAATTTTCTCACCTGGTTTAACCCGTACCATGCTCCCAATCGCCACCTCAGCAGCAGCCACGGTTTCCCATTCACCATTGGCTTGTTGCACTGTGACCTGCTCCGGTGCCAGTTGCATCAATTGACCGATGGCGTTGCGGGCACGGGCCAAAGATCGGGCCTCGATGAGTTCTGCCAAAGAAAACAACACCATGACCATCGCCGCTTCTGGCCAATGTCCAATGATGAGCGCACCTGTGACCGCGATACTCATCAGCGCATTAATATTCAGATTGAAGTTCTTGACCGCGATCAGGCCTTTTTTATAAGTGCCAATTCCCGACATTGCAATCGCAATCACACTGGCGAGCAAGACCAACCAAGTCGGCAAACTCATCCAGTCGCCGACTTCGGCAGCAAAGGCAAAACAACCGGCCAACGCCAAGAGCCAAATCGGCTGCTGCTTTTCAAGTGCGGGTTGATCAAACTTGCCGTGATCATTGGCCAGTTCAGGCTCAAAACCAAGTTCTTGCAGCGCTTTAACGATCTCTGGCAAGGCTTGAGGCTCATGTACCACAGTCAGCACACGCTGCATCAGATTAAACTCAAGTCGAATTACACTCGGCATCTGACCGAGCTTTTTCTGGATCAAGCCTTCTTCGGTTGGACAGTCCATCTGCATGATGCGCATCGAACTGCGCAGATAATCCCCTTCTTGTTGCGTGGCCGCCAATTGCACCGCGACTGCAGGTGCATGCTGGTGTTGGTCGCTTTCAGTGCCACAACATGAAGAGGTACTGGCACAGGCGTCTTTTACATCGTCTGTATGGCGATGCGAATGCGCATGTTCTGCGTGCGAGTCATCATGCACATGTGCCTGAGCATGCTTTGAAGCTTGGTCAGGGTGCAAATCTGTGGGCTGTTGAATCGGTGTGGATGACCCACAACAGGTTTTGGTTTTTGGATGTTGATCATCGCCGACAGCTTTAGATTTTTGCGTCATGATTGATGCCCTTTTGATCTATGCTATGATTAAACACCCTGAAGTAACTTCAGACTCAAGCGGAAATTCATAACATGAAAATTGGTGAAATTGCCCAACATGTAAAGTGTAGTGTCGAAACCATTCGCTTTTATGAAAAAGAAGGTTTGCTGCAAAAACCGCTGCGTAATGCTGAGAACAACTACCGCACCTATCAACAACAACACTTAGAACGTTTGCGCTTTATTCGGCGCTGTCGCTCACTGGGCATGACCCATGATGAGATTCGCACTCTTATGGCGGCTAAACAAGACCAGACCGACTGCCATGGCATTAATGAACTGGTCGATATGCATTTACAGCATGTACAACAGCGAATTTTAGAATTGCGCACACTCGAACAAGAGTTGATGGCGCTAAGAGAACAATGTCAGGGCTTTAACGCGATCGAATCCTGTGGAATCTTGCGGGAGTTGGAACGTGAAAACCCAATCATCGAGGCCCAAGACAGTATTCATCGTACTCAGATCTGTAAAAGCAAGGCAGATCATGGCAGTAACAAGTAAAGGTCGTGATGAACTGAGGCATTGAAGTCAACGCCCGAATTCTTGATTGCAGCCCATACGCTGTCTTATCTCACTTGAGCAGCAGCATCATCCTCGGCACTGAGTTGTTTAAGCTTTAATGCGATCAACAAGCCCACGCTCAGGAACACACTGATCTCGATCGCAATGCCCAACCAGCCAAAGCTTTCCCAGACCAAACCACTGGCACTGCCCAGTGCACTCGAGCCCAAGTAATAGCAAAACAAATACAAGGATGATCCCACTGCACGATACTGCAAGGACTGTACTGAAACCCAACTGCTGCTGGTCGAGTGCGCAGCAAAAAATGAAAAGGTAAATAACAACAGTCCGATCAGAACCATCACAATCGAGGTGATCTGCATGATCCACACCCCGACAAACATACTGATCAGCATCGCCAACACCACCTTGTCACGACCAAAGCGCCGACTCCACGCGGCGGCGCGTGGCGCACTATAAATACCGCTGAGATAGGTGATTGAGATCAGACCGATCCATGCTTGCGATAAGGTGTATGGCGCTTCCAACAGATGGAAACTCATGTAATTATAGATACTGACAAAGCAGCCCATCAGGATAAAACCTTGGGCGAATAACAGCCGTAACTTAGGATCAACCAGATTATTTTTAAATGAACTTTTGAGCTGAAAAATACTGATCGGTGAAGGCCTAAAGTGCTTAGAGGCAGGCAAGGCCAGATAGAACACCACTGCGATTGCCATATTGATCACGGCGATCACTAAAGTCGCCACTTGCCAAGTACTAAAGTCCAGCAACACCCCTGCAATCAACCGTCCACTCATGCCCCCGATCGCAGTCCCTGAAATATACAAGCCCATGGCAAAGCCCACGTCTTTGCTGGCGATCTCTTCACCGATATAGGTCATTGCCACGGATGCAACACCACTGACCGCCAAACCGATCAACATACGGGTCGCCAAAAATACTGACCAAATCGGCAACAGACTGCTCAGCAACAGCAAGGTCGATGCTGAAAACAGAGAAATCACCATGATCGACTTGCGGCCATATCGATCCGAGATCAAGCCTGCAAAGATCAACCCCAATGCCAAAGCAATGGTGGAAAAAGATAAGGGAAAACTACTTTGTGTCGGTGTCACCGCAAAGGACTGCACCAGAAACGGCATCATCGGTTGCACACAGTACAGCGAGGAAAATATCGCAAATCCCGCCAAGAACAGAGACAATAAAATCGCCCGAAACGGGCGAGTACCATATTCAACATAGGACGTAGACGGTGTGGATTCAGACATGACAGCTCCTCGAACCCACTCAGTATACGCCGATTTTTCCGTCCATTTTGAGCTGCGCTAAAAAATCCAACAACTTGGATCAGCACACATTTCGCTTCCGTGTGCTGAACTCAAAACGCATACTCCACACTAATACAGAGGCTTGGGCAGTTTAATTTGGATGATCTCATTGTCATCCGCACGTTTGGCATTGCGCCCTGAAGAAAATGGAAAGTTATTGTCATTGATCACAGTCAAAGTATCTTTATTTTCAATGATAATATTTTCAATGGTTTCAAATGGAAAACTAAATTTCTCACCGACGCCAATATCACCTTCACGCGCAGCACCAAAAAGTAGATTTGGATTGGCAACATCCATCAGGTCGACTAAATCACGACGCGTCACCGCTTGACCAGAGGCATTCAGTTCCACGTGGATCAATTTTTTATACGCATTGAGTTTGTTTTGACTGGTATCGCGCTCAATGATGATGCCCGCTCGGTCATTGATCATTTGAAAATCACCAATGTTGCCCCCTTTAGCATCCAGCGCGTAGCGATAGTACTGTCCGGTATAGGCCTTTTTTTCAAGATCAAACTGGAAAATCAACACTTGGCGTGAAGCATCGCCCAGCAGTGGCTTCTCTAAGATGGGATAAAGATAACGGCCATCCGCAGACAAGGCCATGCCCTCAAAACCACCGCTTTGCTGCACCAAGGGCGCCACATAATTGATATTGGCTTTATTGAACTGATTTTGTGGCGAACGCAATTCCTGACCAGCCTGCAACGGGTTCGGCAAGACAAACGGCGCATCGAGGAGTACGCCTGTGGCATCAAAGTGCAACAAATAAGGTCCGAACTCATCACCAATCCAGTAACTGCCATCGGCTGCACGCTGCATCGACTCTGGATCAAAGTCAGCTCCTGTCAGTAAACGCTCTGCCGTACCTTGATGGATGATCGGAAATGGGATTTTGTTATTTGGATCACGTAGCTGCACAAAGCCCATGACCTCGACTTTGCCTGTTCCCTTCGCTTGAGCACCTGTCTGAGTAGCTGCTGCTTTAAAATCAGGTTTTAACTGATAAATTCGCAACAAGAAATCTGCCGAATTATCCTGAGTGCCAAAGCCGTTATCTGCCATCGCCATATAGCTGCCATCCGCATTTTTCAATGCCGCAGAAAACCCTTGAACCGGCTGACCTTGAAACGGTGGGTTAAAGCCGTTAGCACCCTTGATCGCAGCACCAGAATTTGGACCTGTCGCATAGGTATCCGCATTTAAACGCGCAAAGCCCACCAATGTTGGCACACTCAGATTAGGGCTTGGGCTGATATCATCATCGTCATTATTACAAGCCGTCAAAGCCAAAGTACTGCTGGCGATCAGCACTGCATAGATTTTTTTGATCTTATTCATGTCGTGGCATGCACACTATTGCAAAAGGGACACGGGTATTTAAACTGATCTAGATGACACTTTTAGGTAAGTCTCTTATTCATTTGCTCGGCATCATCCACATCTGCCAAGACCAACCACATCTGTTGCTTGATCTCCCCCTCGCCACAGCACTGCCCCCAATGCTCCCCAATTCATATGCGCATCAGCTCCTGTCAGATTTAACGCACAAGGCCTGTGCTAATTTTCTGATACAGCAGCCCTGCTTAAATATTTAAGCTTTGCAGATCAAGCCGCCACAGCCAAAGCAGGGCGTAAAGCAAAATAACTAAAAACAATACCAACAGCATGCGAAAAAGAGGGATGCAACAAAAAGATGCTGCGTGTTTTATCACTTCACTTTCAATGCCTCGATATGGTCTCGAGGCATTTTATTTTTAGACTTTTCAACTGTCGATCCGATCGCCTTCTCCCAGATTCCATCGCATCTCTCAGCCATAAAAACTCGGCTTGGGCACTGCTGCAGTCAACAACCATGCACCGAGCTCTTGGTATTTATAATCCACAGGATCATGCAAGGTGAGGGTTCGCACATTACGCCAGAAACGATCAAGATTGAGCTGTGCCGTGGTGGCGCGTGCGCCCAGAACCTGAAAGATGTTTTGACTGATAGCGAGCGAGGTTTGCGTGGCGGCGATCTTGGCTGTTGCGATTTGCATCGAGACCTGAGCACGTTGTTGTGCGCTGAGATTGGGACCGTATTGCCAAGCCTCACTCAAGGCCCGTACCGCTTGCTCAGCAAGCAATCGAACACTCTGCAGTTGCACATAGAACTCAGCAAAATGCTTTTGGATATAAGGGTCATCCACGGCCTGCTCAACCAAGGCACTCGACCAAGCTCGGTGCTGCTGCACCGTTTGTTGTGCCAGCGTAAATGCTCCTTCTGCCACGCCCAAGAGCACATGCACAAAGATTAATTGCGCGATCAAAGGTCTTAAGCTGGAGTAGGGCGTACTCAAGGGGCCGGGATCAAGCAGTAATTCATGCCGCGCAATCCTCACCTGATCAAAACGTGTAGTGCCACTGTCCGTTTGCCGCTGTCCCATATTGTCCCAATCGCCTAAAAAGCTCAGCCCCTGACGGTCGCTCGGGATCACGGCGATCAATAACTTGTCCTCAGCATCATAGCCCGAGCACAGCAACAGATCCGAGTCGATCGAACCCGAACTAAAGCTTTTATCCCCATGAAAGATGTAGTCCTGCGCTGATCGTTGCTCAACCCTGACACGTCGATCCAGTGGATTTAAACTATTGCCCCAAAATAACCGTTGCGCTGCAGTTTTTTCTAAGTAGCCAGCATATTGTTCGGGTTGCGCAAACAACTGTACTGTGGCGATCAGGAGATGATGAAAACCATAGACATGTGCCAAAGCACTGTCTGCCTGTGCAATCACTTGAATGGTTTTAAACACTGTTGCCCAGTCTGCTCCCTGCCCACCATAAAGCACCGGAATCGATAAACTCAGTAGACCACTATCGCGGATCAGGTCACGCTCAAATTTGGGC
>JASLIY010000321.1 GCA_030152675.1 Acinetobacter sp. | reverse complement strand
CTGCAGCGCATCAACTTCAGCCATTGGCACGCGTGGTGGCGACTGCCAGTGCTGGAGTAGAAGCCAAATATATGGGCATTGGTCCAGTGCCTGCAGTACATAAGGTTTTGAAACTGGCTGGTTTAACTCTCGATCAGATGGATGTGATCGAACTGAATGAAGCCTTTGCCGCGCAATCACTTGCCGTGATGCGTGAGCTAGGGTTGCAGGATGATGATCCGCGCGTCAATCCCAATGGCGGTGCGATTGCGCTCGGTCATCCGCTCGGGATGAGTGGGACACGTTTAGTGATCACGGCGATGCATGAATTAAAACGTCGCCAAGGTCGTTATGCACTTTGCACCATGTGTGTGGGCGTGGGGCAAGGTGTGGCGATGATTTTGGAAAATATCCAAGCCTAAGCAGACTTAAAGCGTGCGGTCTGTACTCGAATTGGCAGACCGTCAGCAAGATACGAATAGATCAAAACATCGCAGGCCTGTGCAACCCAAGAGGCGGCCTGCAAATACGTGAGATCAATGGAATACAAGGTGTGACCAAAGGATGGTTGCACAGGGAGTTATAAAATGAATAAAAATGCATTGGAACACATCGAAACTGCGTCTATTGATGAATTACGCAGTGTGCAATTGCAACGCATGAAAAAAACCTTACAGCACGCTTATCAAAATAGCGCGGTGTATCGCAAGAAATTTGATGATGCTGGGGTTCACCCAGACGATCTCAAGTGTTTGGAGGACTTAGCCAAGTTCCCATTCACCACCAAACAGGATCTACGTGACAACTATCCTTTTGGCATGTTTGCTGTACCACAAGAACAAATCGTACGTGTGCATGCGTCATCGGGCACCACGGGTCAACCAACGGTGGTGGGCTATACCCAAAATGATATTAATATTTGGTCGGATGTGGTGGCGCGTTCATTGCGTGCGGCAGGTTTGAGCAGCAAAGATATTATCCAAGTGTCCTATGGCTATGGTTTATTTACCGGTGGTTTGGGTGCGCATTATGGCGTTGAACGTTTGGGTGCAACGGTGATCCCAATGTCTGGTGGACAAACTGAGAAACAGGCACAGCTGATTCACGACTTTAAACCGACCGCGCTGATGGTGACGCCCTCTTATTGTTTAAATATCATCGAAGCATTGGAACGTAAGTTTGGTTCAGCCAAAGACTGCTCGATCAAAACTGGGGTTTTTGGTGCAGAGCCATGGACCAAAGAGATGCGTAGTGAAATTGAAGAACGTCTTGGCATTGATGCATTGGATATCTATGGTCTGTCTGAAGTGATGGGTCCGGGTGTGGCGATGGAGTGCCTAGAGAGCAAAGATGGCCCAACGATTTGGGAAGATCATTTCTATCCAGAAATCATCAATCCTGAAACCGGTGAGGTTTTAGCGGATGGTGAGTTGGGTGAGCTGGTCTTTACCACGATCACCAAAGAAGGAATGCCGGTCATTCGCTATCGGACGCGTGATTTGACGCGTTTATTGGCGGGTAGCGCACGTACAATGCGCCGTATGGACCGTATTGTCGGTCGTAGTGATGATATGATGATCATCCGTGGGGTCAATGTTTTCCCATCCCAAATTGAAGAACAAATTTTACATCTGCCGCAACTGTTGCCAAACTATCAAATTCAAATATGCAAACAAGGTCATTTAGACTCATTGCATATTCGTACTGAAATGCGTAAAGATGTGCAGCAAGATCTTGTGGTGCAATTGACGGCTCAATTAAAGAGTCAAATCAAGACCATGGTCGGGATTTCAGTCAGTGTCGAGATCCTTGCTGAGGGCAGTTTGCCACGTTCTGAAGGTAAGGCGCAGCGGGTGTTTGATATTCGGGAGTTGGTGCAAGAGCACTGTAAAACAGCTTAGAATATAGCAGCATCCACCATTTGGTTGTGGAAATTTATGATAGGTCTAAGTATAGAGAATGAATCCGAAACTCAAACAAGCAATTGATGATTTCATTGCAACAGAAGCATTAAGCGGAACCTCACTGATTATGACCGTATTTGGTGATTGTATTTATCATCATGGCGGCATTATCAGTTTGGCCAGCTTGATTCAATTGATGGATGTGTTTGGATTCAATGAACGCTCAGTTCGTACCGCCGTGTTTCGGCTGGTACAAAATGGTTGGTTGGTCTCGGAAAAGATCGGACGTAGTAGTTACTATCGTGTGACTGAGACCAGCCGCCAGCGCTTCGTTCAAGCAGATATGAAGATCTATAACTTCAACCATGTGGAGTGGGATCAGAAGTGGGATATGGTCTTGCTCAGTTCTGTGGATCTAGAAAATAAACTGATCCTAAAAAAAGAACTCGAATGGATCGGCTTTGCCAACATCGCCAGCAATGTCATGGCTTATCCCGGATGTGATCATCTGAAGTTACAAAACCTCTTGCTCAATTTGAATATGACCGATCAGGTGGTGATCTTTAAGGCTGAAGCCTTACAGCTGTGGCAGGACTCTCATCCGACCGTCAAGCGCATGGTTGAAACCAACTGGCCGATTCAAGAGTTACATGCACGTTATGAGAAATTCATTAAAGATTTCCGTGAGTTTCTCAACTTAGTGGAGAGTGCTGAAGATTTGGATACGATCCAAGCCTTTCAGATGCGGATCTTGCTGATTCACCAATTCCGCCGCATCTTACTCCGCGATCCCGACTTACCTTTTGAGCTACTCCCTTCCAATTGGCTATCACTGAATGCCATCAACCTCAGCAGTAATTTATATCAGCTGATCGTCAGTGCTGGTGAAGAGTTCTTTATGGAGACTGCACGTACCTCCGAAGGCTCGATGCCGCCAGTGCATCCTCAGTTTTATAAGCGTTTTGGTGGTTTAAAAGTTGAAGCATTGGGATAGGGCGTTAAGCGGTTTTAATGAAATTATTTTCAACATGAAGCCATTGCTTTAAATCCATCTCAACCTTTTTATTGCCCCATCTATTGAAGGATCAATACCATGCCGAGTTATGCCATCGACAATGTCATTCCTGTTGTCAGTCCAAAAGCTTATGTTCATCCGACTGCGGTTTTGATCGGTGATGTGATCATCGAGGAAGGCGCATATATTGGGCCTTTGGCATCCTTGCGGGCGGACTTCGGACGGATTCATATTCAACGCAATGCCAATGTGCAGGACAGTTGTGTGATTCACGGCTTCCCGAACAGTATCACCCTAGTCGAAGAATATGGTCACATCGGCCACGGTGCCATCCTACATGGCTGCACCATCCGTAAAAATGTCTTGGTTGGCATGAACAGTGTAATTTTAGACTTGGCGGAGATTGGGGAAAATACCATCATTGGCGCCAACAGCATGGTCAAGGCCAAAGCGCAGATTCCTGCCAATGTCTTGGCGCTAGGCAGTCCAGCCAAAGTGATGCGTGATCTCGAAGACAAAGAGATCGAGTGGAAAAAACGCGGCACCGCAGAATATATCCAGCTTACTGAGCGTTGCCT
>JASLIY010000278.1 GCA_030152675.1 Acinetobacter sp. | reverse complement strand
CAAATGTAATGGTTGAGCCAGTTTCAGCTTTCAATAATTCAACTTTGAGGGTTTCGCCCTCGATTACACGGTGCTGTTTACCACCGCTTTGGATTACTGCGTACATAATGTACTCCAACTTACCCGTGTCGACGTGCCAGCGTAAGGACACACTGATCTTAAAACGACCGCCACTGGGGGTTATACAAGGGCAGAGATTTTAAGGGATATTGAGACAAACAACAAGCGATTTGCCGCAATTCTTTTTCTGTACGCTGCGCAAGGCTTGACCAATATCCTCTCAATCGCAACAATGGCATCCATCTGAGCAATACATGCGCTTGAAGCAAAAGCTTTGCCATCATGGCTTTAAATGAAAAATAGTGCTTTTTTAAAGAAAATAAAATAGATTTTTAAACGCAATCCGCTACTATGTAAGACGTGAAATTTGCAACAATATTTATGTTCAGTACAATTCTGACTGATATTATTGCCTTTACAATGCTTTCGAAGTTTTAAAATTGGCTTTTGCAGTTTTAAAGTTGCAACTTTAGAAAAGTGAATAATCCACAAACTCTTATTGCGTATTGATACAATTAGCCGCGATCTTGCCCTACACTTTACGAGGATGACACTCCTATGGCCATCGACTTTAAGCACGATATTCTCGCTCCTGTTGCTCATGATTTTGCTGAGATGGATAGGTTAATCAACGAGGGAATCAGCTCAAAAGTGGCTCTGGTGATGTCAGTCAGTAAACACGTGGTCGAGGCTGGCGGTAAACGCATGCGTCCAATCATGTGCTTACTTGCAGCACATGCCTGTGGTGAAGTCGATATGAGCCGTGCGCAAAAACTTGCCGCGATCATTGAAATGCTACACACCGCCACCTTGGTACATGATGACGTGGTCGATGAGTCTGGACTACGTCGCGGTCGCCCAACAGCCAATGCCACGTGGAACAACCAGACTGCGGTTTTGGTCGGTGACTTTCTGATTTCTCGTGCCTTTGATCTTTTGGTCGACCTAGACAATATGGTCTTATTAAAAGACTTTTCGACCGGTACCTGTGAGATCGCCGAAGGTGAGGTGCTACAATTACAAGCCCAACACCAACCCGACACGGACGAAGCCACTTATCTCAGTATTATTCATGGCAAAACCTCTCGTTTGTTTGAGCTCTCGACTGAGGGTGCTGCGATCTTGGCGGGTCAAAGCCAATACCGTGAACCATTGCGCCGTTTTGCTGGACACTTTGGCAATGCCTTTCAGATCATTGATGACATCTTGGATTACACCTCCGACGCTGAAACATTAGGTAAAAATATTGGTGATGATTTGATGGAAGGTAAACCAACCTTACCGTTAATCTCAGCGTTACAGAACACCCAAGGTGAAGCGCATCAAATCATTCGTCGCAGTATCGCCACAGGTGGAACCAATGACCTTGAACAAGTCATTCAGATCGTTCAGTCCTCTGGTGCTTTGGATTATTGTCAAAAACGCGCACACGAAGAAACGGCTTTGGCAATTCAAGCCTTACATCAACTCCCTGAAAGCTGTTATCGCCAAGCGCTGATTAATTTAGCCAACATGGCTTTGCACCGAATTCAATAAATAAACCTTTTGCTTATGCATATAAAATTTAATGATCTTTTCTTAAAGATGCAGGAACAGCTGGAGCTTCAGCCCACTGTTCCTGATGAAAAAATTCTGATTGAGCTGGTACAACGTATTCGGCCCTCGGACACCAAAAATAACACCGAAATTCATCAAAAAATTCAAGCCTTGATTGATGCACTGTTGCGCACCCCAAATGCCGCTGCGTGTTTTCAAACCTATTTATTACAACTTCTCAATCGCTACAAACAAACCAATCTCTATGCCGACAGCGGCATTTTGTCCTTAGATGGGTTTTGGAATCAGCTCAGTCAACGCATCGGGGCACACTTCCTGCCCCTGCTCAATAATGAAACCCATTTGGAGTACTTGGTCAGTCAGGTGTTTTATGACAGTAACGACAAATACTGGCTGGAAAATATTCAAGATCAAGATTGGATTCAATTGTTTGCAGTATTGAGTCAGAACAATCAAAATACCGCAGCTTTGCTCAGTATCGAAAATGAATTGATCAAAGCCATCACTGTACTGTCCTATCGTATTAGCGGTATCGGTCTATATCCTGAGTTTATCAATGCGCAACCTGAACTCAACGAATATGAATCTCCATTTCTGGTGCAGAACCGTGAGATCGTTGAGTTTATTGAGCTGTATAAAAAACAAAAACTCGCCGCAGACCATACTGTCGTGGTGCGTCCCCCCGATGCCTCACAAGCTTTGGTGATGATTGAACAATGTCGTGATGTGGTACACAAGATTCGCCGTGCCACCAAACGCATTGGCGTCAGTCTAAGTTTGACCTATCTGCTCTCCTTGTTAGAGCAATGTCTGGACCGCATCGAGCTGTTGTTGACCATCATGGTTGAACAGCATGACCCTTGCTATCTCAGCATCGGCGAACTGCTGTCTGACTTGGTGATCGCACATTCAAGTGAGAAAAGTGTTCGCGCTCTGCTCGCCACCAACAGTGAGTTGATCTCCTTACAAGTCACCGAGAACGCCAGTAAAACCGGTGAGCACTATGTGAGTAGTGACAAAAAAGGCTTCTTGGGCATGTATAAGGCCGCAGCCGGTGCCGGTGCCATCATCGCCACCATGGCGACGATCAAGATCTTGGCCTCACGCTTAACGCTTGCGCCTTTGATGCATGCCTTTATGTACAGCATGAACTACTCGTTCGGCTTTATGCTGATTCACGTGTTGCACTTTACCGTTGCCACCAAACAACCGGCGATGACCGCAGCAGCCTTGGCCGCCACGGTGCAGCAACGTAAAGGCTCCAAAACGGCGCAAATCGCGGAATTGGCTGGACTGATCGTCAATATCATCCGTACCCAGTTCGTGGCGATCTTGGGTAATATTTCTATTGCCATCCCCACTGCCGCCCTAATTACGGTGCTCTGGCAGTATGGCTTTGATGAACCCTTGCTTAAACATGCCAAAGCCGATGCCTTGCTCCACAGCTTGAACCCATTTACTTCTTTGGCGATCCCACATGCGGCGATCGCAGGCGTGTTCTTGTTCTTATCCGGCTTGATCGCAGGCTACTTTGACAACCTCGCCATCTACCGCAAAATCGGGCCCCGCTTAAAAGCACATTCACGTTTAAAAAATATGCTCGGTGAAATTCGTCTCAATAAGTTTGCCGACTATATCGAACGCAACTTAGGTGCATTGGCGGGGAACTTTTTGTTTGGGATCATGCTCGGCAGCATGGGCACTATCGGTTTTATGCTGGGACTACCACTGGATATTCGCCATATCGCCTTCGCAGCCGCCAACTTTATTCAAGGCATTCTCTGTACCAATGGTGCTGCAGATATCGGTCTGATCTTTATCTCTTTCTTGGGGGTACTCATGATCGGCATGACCAACTTATTTGTCAGTTTCACCCTGACGGTGGTGGTGGCACTGCGTGCACGTCGAGTACGTTTCGAGCAATGGAAACCGTTAGCAAAGCTTGTGATGACCCACTTCTTCACTCGTCCACTCGACTTTTTCTGGCCACCTAAACTTCAGGTACAAATCGAAGACACGGATCACCATTCTACAAAATCCAACCGGTAGGCATTTGTTGTGTTTTTGTGCGATCAGTTAAAAATTTTCTAAAAAGAAATTACTATCATTTCAGAAAGATATTCACTTGAAAAAAAGTGTACTGATAAGTACACTTTATCAAATTCATTTATCTCAATCATGTTAGATAAATTAAGACAAGGTCATGCTTATGCCCTATTTACTCTGTATTTTCGGTTGTATCGGATTGAGTATCAGTTGCATAGGCTTATATCTACCCACCCTGCAACAACTGGATCTATCGGTTGTGTCGTGGATGAGTTTACAGCGCAATCCTGTTTTTGATGCGATCGCTTTAAGTTTATCTATGCTCGGTGGTTTAGCCGCTGTACTCTTGATCAGCGGGCTGTGCTGTCTCTGGCAAGCTCGATCTAAACACCACGCAAATATTGTATTCATTTGTCTCGGAATTTCAGGAAGTATCGCAATCGGCTGGATATTAAAGTTTTTCATTGACCGTCCACGTCCTGACATGATTGAACCCTTAGTTCATACCTACGGCGCCTCTTTTCCAAGTGCGCATAGTCTTTATGCCGCCGTACTTGCGATGATCGCAATATTCATTGGTCGTCAACATTCACAGTCCCGCATCATCATGTGGACCGCGAGTTTTTGGTGGATCAGCATGGGTATTTCTAGAGTTTATCTAGGGGCTCATTATCCCACGGATGTACTCGCAGGATGGAGTATTGGTTTTATATGGACGGGGCTGCTGTGGTTTGCGTTTCAGCATACAAATGTATTTAAGATTAAATCAAACAAAATCTAACGAGGTGGAATAATGATGTCGGCAAAGCTTTGGGCGCCTGCCCTTACTGCTTGTGCTTTAGCAACAAGTATTGCACTTGTGGGTTGTAGCAAGGATCCCAAACAAGCGGATCAAGCTGCTGCAGCTCAAAAAATGCCACCGACAGAAGTCGGTGTTATTGTTGCTCAACCACAAAGTGTCGAACAAAACGTTGAACTTTCTGGCCGAACTTCTGCATATCAAATTTCAGAAGTGCGTCCACAAACCAATGGCGTAATTTTAAAACGCCTGTTTACGGAAGGAAGTTTTGTCCGTGAAGGTCAACCATTGTATGAGATTGATTCGAGTACCAACCGTGCCAATCTTGACAACTCTAAAGCTGCATTGGTACGCCAACAAGCCAACCTAAATGCACTCAAAGTCAAAGCCAATCGTTATCGTCAATTGATCGATATCAATGCGGTCTCGAAACAGGAATATGACGATTTAGTCGCTCAAGTCCGTTTAGCTGAAGCAGATGTGGCCTCTTCTCAAGCAATGTTGAAAAATGCCCAAATCGATTTGGGTTATTCAACAGTTCGTTCTCCGATTTCAGGTCAATCGAGTCGTTCGAGTGTGACTGCGGGTGCTTTAGTGACCGCCAATCAGCAAAACTCATTGGTAACGATTCAGCAACTTGATCCGATTTATGTCGATATCAGCCAATCGAGTGCTGAACTGTTGCGTTTAAGACAGCAACTAAAATCCGGCAGTATCGATCGCAGCAACAACACCAAAGTCCGTCTCACCCTTGAAGATGGCAGTCCATACCCGATCGAAGGTAACTTGGCATTTTCAGATGCCAGTGTTAACCCAGAGACAGGCAGTGTGACCTTGCGTGCGGTATTCCCGAACCCGAATCATTTGCTCTTGCCGGGTATGTTTGCCAATGCGCAAATCACTCAAGGCGTCATTCCCAATGCGTACTTAGTGCCTCAGGCTGCGGTTACCCGCACCCCGACAGGTCAAGCAATGGCCATGATCGTCAATGCAAAAGGGGCCGTTGAACCACGCCCAATCACCACGGTAGGCACCAAAGGCAAAGACTGGATCGTGACAGCGGGCTTAAACCTAGGTGACAAAGTCATCGTTGATGGCATCGCCAAAGTCAAACCTGAACAGCAAGTGGTCGCAAAACCATATCAAGCCCAACCGGCAGCGGGTGCAGCACCTGCTGGACAAAATGCGGCGGCGCCAAAGCCTACAGCGGGACAACCTGCAAGTAGTGCTCAGCCTGCGCCAACTGCAAAACCGGCTGAACAAAAACCTACTTCAAATACATAAGGGGTAGATTGATGGCTCATTTCTTTATTCATCGCCCGATTTTTGCATGGGTGATTGCATTGGTGATTATGCTGGCGGGGATTGTAACCCTCAGCAATATGCCAATCGCACAATATCCAACCATTGCACCGCCTACGGTGACCGTTGCTGCGACCTACCCAGGTGCATCTGCAGCAACCGTTGAAAACACCGTGACCCAGATCATCGAACAACAAATGAATGGTCTGGACGGTTTACGTTATATCTCATCGAACAGTGCGGGAAATGGTCAAGCCTCGATTACCCTGAACTTTGACCAAGGCATCGACCCTGATATTGCACAAGTTCAAGTGCAAAATAAACTGCAATCTGCGACTGCGCTCCTGCCTGAAGACGTGCAACGTCAAGGGATTCGTGTCACCAAGTCGGGCGCGAGTTTCTTACAGGTGGTTGCGTTTTATGCAGAAAATGACAGCTTAACGGCGTCAGATATTAAAGACTTTGTAAACTCGACCATTTCTGAACCTTTGAGTCGTGTTGCAGGTGTGGGTGAAGTACAAGTCTTTGGTGGCTCTTATGCCATGCGGATTTGGCTTGATCCTGCCAAAATGAACAGCTTACAAATTACACCGACCGATGTTGCCAATGCAATCCGTGCCCAAAACTCACAGGTTGCGGTCGGCCAACTCGGTGGTGCGCCATCGATTGATGGTCAAATGTTAAATGCCACGGTGAATGCACAAAGCATGTTGCAAACACCAGAACAGTTCAAAAACATCTTCTTGAAGAACACCACCTCAGGCGCCAAAGTCTTGCTCTCTGATGTGGCACGTGTCGAGCTCGGTTCTGACAACTATCAGTTTGATTCTAAATACAATGGTAAGCCTTCTGGCGGTGTAGCGATCAAACTTGCAACGGGTGCTAACGCCTTGGATACCGCCAAAGCGGTTGAAACGCGTTTGTCTGAGTTGCGTGGTAACTATCCTCCAGGCATGAAAGATGAATTGGCTTTTGATACCACGCCATTTATCGAACTTTCGATCAAAAGTGTTGTAAAAACACTGTTTGAAGCGATCTTGTTGGTATTTGCGGTCATGTTCTTGTTCTTACAGAACTGGCGCGCAACCATCATCCCGACCATGGCGATTCCAGTGGTGGTCTTGGGTACTTTCGCTGTAATTAACATGTTTGGTTTTACCATCAATACCTTGACCATGTTTGCCATGGTATTGGCGATTGGTCTGTTGGTGGATGATGCCATCGTTGTGGTCGAGAACGTAGAACGGGTCATGGTCGAAGATCATCTCGATCCCGTTACCGCGACCGAACTTTCGATGAAACAGATCTCCGGTGCCCTCGTCGGGATTACCAGTGTATTGACTGCGGTATTCGTACCGATGGCCTTCTTTAGTGGAACCACTGGGGTAATTTACCGTCAGTTCTCGATCACCTTGGTGACCGCGATGATTCTATCCCTTGTGGTGGCATTGACCTTTACCCCAGCTCTGTGTGCCACCATTCTCAAGCAGCATGATCCAGACAAAAAACCAAGCAACAATATCTTTGCCCGTTTCTTTGCATGGTTTAACCGTAGCTTTGAAAAGACCGCTGACAAATACCAAGGTGGCGTCAACTTTATGACCCACAACAAGATCTTTTCTGGTGCTGTCTATGCATTGGTGATCTTTGCGATGTTGGCTCTGTTCAAAGTCATCCCATCTTCATTCTTACCGAAAGAAGACCAAGGTGCGGTCATTACCTTGGTGCAATTACCGCCCAATGCAACTTTGGAACGCACGGGTAAAACCATCGATGCAATGACGCATTATTTCCGTGAAAATGAAAAAGATACCGTTGAATCTATCTTCACTGTTGCTGGTTTCTCATTTACCGGTGTGGGTCAAAACGCAGGTCTGGCCTTTATCAAGCTGAAAGATTGGAGCGATCGTAAAAAGCCAGAACAAAAAGTGGGTGCAATTATCCAACGTGGTATGGCCTTGAACATGATCGTCAAAGATGCAAGCTATATCATGCCGATCCAGTTGCCAGCGATGCCAGAATTGGGTGTTGCGGAAGGCTTTGACTTCCAGTTGAAAGATGCAACTGGTCAAGGTCATGACAAACTTCTTGCAGCGCGTAATGCCATTCTCGGTATGGCGGCAAAAGACTCACGTCTTGCTGGTGTACGTCCAAATGGTCAAGAAGATACCCCTCAGTACCAGATCAATATTGATCAGGCGCAAGCCGGTGCCATGGGTGTCAGTATTGCAGATATCAACTCCACCATGGGCATGGCCTGGGGCGGAACGTATATCAATGACTTCGTCGATCGCGGTCGTGTGAAAAAAGTCTATGTCCAAGGCGCTGCGGATTCTCGCATGATGCCTGAAGATCTCGACAAGTGGTATGTCCGTAATAACAAAGGTGTCATGGTGCCGTTCACGGCCTTTGCAACCGG
>JASLIY010000246.1 GCA_030152675.1 Acinetobacter sp. | reverse complement strand
GGTGAGGCATAGCCTGAGCACCCCCAAAATGGGCCATTTTTAGCTTGGCGTAACTTCATTGGTCGACCACAGCGGATGCAGATCGGCATGTGATGTTGGCAGTTGTGATTTTGGCAGCGACTGAGGCCACGTTCGTCGATACTTGGGGCGTTGCATTTCTCACATACACGGGGTCGCGCTGGGCAGATGCTCCCTGAGCTACAACGATAATAGCCACGATCATATTGACTTGGCAGCAGTTTAAAATAGCCGGTACTGCAGTGCGGGCATTTTAAAGTTGCACGTTGATGGGCTTTGAATTGGGGCGAGGCGATATGGATTTGATAGGGGGCTGTACACAGTTCAGTAATAAAATCAGAGGGTGCCAGTGCATCCGCAATCAAATAACATTTTTTCTTGGCGCGCGTCATCGCCACATAGAACAGTCGGCGTTCTTCAGCATGCGGGTAGTGTTCTGCCCCCGGGAGTAAGGCCTCGACAATGGCATTCTCTTGATTTTGATTGGGGAATCCGCTTTTGCCTTGCTCAAAACCAATCAAGATACAGTGGTCTGCTTCTAGACCTTTCGCGCCATGGAAGGTCCAAAACTTAATGGCATTGTGCTGTCGTGATGGATCTGATGCGGCCTTGATGGTCTTTTGTGCTTGATCAAGCAGATAGCGGTATCTGGCTAAGATCGCAATCGTGGCTTCAGGATCATGACGCCGAATCTTTTGCACCAGGGCTAAGACACGATGTGCCAAAGCCTGCGTCCCCTCAAGCGGCGTATCGGTTTGATTTTCATATTGATCGAGCAAATACACCGCTGGCGTTTCGACCTGAGTGTGGGTGAGCACCTGTTTGCGGTATTGCTCGGGATTCTGCATCACAAAGCGTCCGGCAGTCTCGGCAATACTGTTGTTATAACGGTAGGTTTTTTCGAGTTTGCTCAAGCTATGTGTGCCGACCAATTCCTCAAAACGCGTGGTCAGTTGCAGTTCAGCACCGGAGAAACGATAGATTGACTGCCAATCATCACCGACTGCGGTCAAACTCGGATGCGGACCAAATGTCATCAGCGCTTGAATCAAAGCCATCCGCGCCGTGGAGATATCCTGAAATTCATCCACCAGAATATATTTCCATTGTGGCTGCACATGGCCGTGTTGGATAAGTTGTGTGGCGCGCAGAATCATATCATCAAAGTCGATACGTTGATCTTGTGCCAGTTTCTGGCAATAGTCCTGATTAAGCTGATCCAGTAGTGCTGCGTATTTGTCCGCATGATAGATCTGGTGCTGTTCGAGTCTGGCCAAGATCGCGGCATGGTCTAAACCTTGTGCGCGGATCGCCTGTAGACATTTTAAATAACGCTTGGCACTGTCAACGATGATGCCCAGTTGGTTGAGGGTCGTTAAAAGTTCAGTATCCGATTTGGGTTTTAACGCCACCTGATGCTGTTGCATCAACTGCGCGAGACGTTGTTCGAGTTGCCCTTCAGTCCAATCATAATGATATGTTTCTAGCAAGCGGGTATGGCAGTCTAGATGGAGCTCACGTTTGGCTTGCATCTCCTGCTGGTATTGAGTGGCATCAATATCCGCACGGGTCTGACCTTGGCGATCGATGCCAAAGTGTTCCAAATATAGATCGGCATCCGGCAGATAAAAGTCAGGACAATAATCAAAGCTCGGTTGAATACGGCGTTTACTGATAAAGGGCGCTTCATATTCATAGGCAATACCATGTCGAAATAACCAATTGGCAATGAGCAGTTCTTGATAGCCCTTTACCCGTTCACCTTGCAGGGTGCGGTATTCATTGTCACGAATATATAGGTCGTAGTCTTGCTGGCTTTGAAAATCAAAAGCATTGCTCGGCTGTTGTGCCAGTTCAATAAACTCCAGCACGCCGTTGGGATGGGCATGAATATAGCTGTTCAGCCATTCAGACATCCAGATTTCCAACAATTTTGGATCTTGGGCAAATACCGATAAGTAGGTTGGGATGTTGGCTGCTTTGAGGATTTGCCGACCGAGGGCATGAAAGGTTGAAATATGGGGTAACTGTGCCAGCGGATGATCAAGGCCTTGGCTTCTCAGCTGCAGTCGTTGCTGCAGTTCTTTGGCTGCCGCTGAGTTATAGGCCAGCACTAAGATCTCATCGCTATTGGCCATACCACGATTGATGAGATCGAGGGCTTTGGCAACGATGACTGAACTTTTTCCTGTTCCTGCCGCAGCCAACACTAAATTGCGATCATTATTACGGATCACCGCCAAGCATTGCTGCTCGGTAAGGGGATGAGATTCAACCTGATCGAAAAAGGAGGCGCTACTGTTCAGCTGAGCACGTTCATACTCTGCTCTTAAGCGTGCGCAGTGTTGTGCTAAGGGAAAATATTCAAGCAGCTGTTCGAGTTGGCCAATACTGCGTTGATCGAGTTTATATTGCCAAACACGTAAATTGTTTAAATAGGGGGTGAGACAGCGCTGATTGAGTTGTTCAATCGGCTCGATATTGGAATCTCTTAAATATTGCTGTAGAGCGTGGTGATTAAATATGCGACTGGCATCATTAATTTTATTTTCTAAGTGTATTTTAATCAGCGGGTTTAACTGATGAATGAATTTTTCACAATCGGCTTTATTCAACATTGAATAGTTTAAACATTCAGTCTCAAACTGAAATGACAGACTGCTGCCGAATAGCTGGGATTGGTGTTGAATAAAATCACATAACTGATCAATCGCGAAGGTTTGGTTATGCTGGTTTTTATATTCAAATTGAATATTTTGATCTGTGAGGCGAATCGATTGGATTGGACCGAAAAACCTGCCGAGAAAGGTCGGTCGAATCATCGTATGCGGCATATATTATTCCAGTGCGGGTTAAGCTGTATTACGCGGTCGGGTATTGCGGAATTTAGGGAGATTGATCGATAGAGAGATCGTGCTTGAGATAAAGCACTGAAATAATAGCCTAAGAATTTAACAATAGATAAAAACAGATTTTAAGCAGTTAAAAAAACAGCGGATTTGATTTAATTGTTTTTATTTAAAGCGATTGTTTGTTAAATAATAGACAGGATTTTTCCACCATGCTGCAAGCTCACGATATCACTGCTGTGATCAGGGGGAATCGCTGAGCAGTAGAAAGTCCCTGATAATAAAATAGCCTAAGCATTTTAAGCTTTGATTAAGCCCTAGGGTCTGTTGACAATTCATAAATAGTCACTGCCGCAATCATAGATGAAATGTCAACAGACCCTAACTATATAAATCACGTTAATCAAAAGAATGCCGACTTCTTGCCACTCATCTTTTAACTACTTGATTAAAACATTTTTGCTATTTTTGAGAAATAAACCCTTCTGTTAAGGTTTTCTTGATTAAAGTTGAGACCATAATAAAAATGTTGAATCATATTTTTGGAGTTTTAGATAAGGCCGGTTTAGGCACACAAAAACGAGCGATAAGTGCCCATTTTTCAAATCCACAACTTAATTTGCAAATCATGTTGCAACGTATTCAGGGCGATCATGGCATTAATGCAGGCTTATCAGCAGAGCTCATTTGCTTGTCGAGCGACCCGTTTATAGAATTAAAACAATTTATTGGTTGCCAAGTCGCAGTTGATCAAGTGACAGATTCAGGTCAATTGTTCAGAACCACAGGGATTATTACTGGCGCAGCACAAGGTCAATCCGATGCTGCGTTGAGTGTATATCGCTTGACGATGCAAGATTCCACAAGCTTATGGCACAAGCGGATCAATAGCCGTGTGTTTATGAATAAGAGTGTGGTCGAAATCTGCGAAGTGATCTTCAAAGAATGGCAAGAGAAAAGCGCATTGTTTGCTGCAAGTCTAAAACTAGATCTCAGTGGGTTAACGAAGACCTATGATGTACGTCCTTTCTCAATGCAATCAAATGAAAGCGATTATGCATATTTAACGCGGTTAATGCGTGAAGAATCAATCAACTGGCTGATTGATGAATCTCATCATAAGGTATCGAGTTTTAGCCAAAGTATTGAAGCACAAAAGCTACGCCTCATTGATGATAATGCTCAATTTACGGCACTTGAACGCAGAACGATACGCTACCATCGATCGAGTGCGACAGAAAAACACGACACTATGACCAGTTTTATCGCGCAACGAAATTTACAATCGACTGCAATCCATGTGCAACATTGGCAAGCAGACTGTTTGAGACAAGAAGATGCCTGTGGTTCTGTTCTCAGCGCGCATCAACATAGTTCACAACGAGATAATGAAAGTTTAAGCCTTGAGCAAGCTTGGAGTATATCTCCTGCATGGGTCAGTGATCTCAAAGGTGAAGATCAGGCCACAGCATCTAGTCATCATCAGTTAGAGAAGCTCAATCAACAGCTGAATCAATATCAAGCCTTACAAGCGAAATACTTCACCGCAAACAGTAGTGTGCGAGATACTCAGGTGGGGTATTGGTTTCAACTCCTTGATCATCCTGAATTAGAGAAAAACCATGCCTCCCGGGATAAAGAGTTTCTTATATTGAATAAGCATTTTTACAATCAAAATAACCTACCTAAAGATATTAAAGATCAAGTCGAAAACTTACTTACGCTCAGTCATTGGGACAGCAGTAAAGACCGTCATCAAGAGCGTCAAGCCAACCAATTGACGGTTGTGCGTAGAAGTATTGCGATCGTCCCGGAATATGATCCTTTAAAACATCGCCCCGTTGCACATGTACAACGGGCCATAGTCAGCACAGATGGTGAGGAAATTTATGTCGATGCGTGGGGCCGTATCAAAGTCCGTTTTCTTTTTACGCGTACAACGGATCATCGTCATGATGGTGGAGCAGGCTCGAATGACAATGATACAGATTCGGCTTGGGTTGATGTGCTGACGCCGTGGGCAGGCGAAGGCTATGGGGCGCGTTTTCTGCCACGTAAAGATGAGATTGTGGTGATTGACTTCTTTGATGGAAATATAGATCGTCCTTTTGTTACAGGTCGTATCCATGAAGCACAACGCAATCCAACGCAGTTTGATGTGAAAGGACAACTCCCAGACACAAAATCACTGAGTGGTATCCGCTCGAAAGAACTATCAGGCGCAGGATTTAACCAACTGCGATTTGACGATAGTACTGGGCAAATTAGTGCTCAGTTGCAGAGTAGTTACGGTGCAACTCAGCTCAACCTAGGCAATTTAAGTCACCCAAAAGAGAAACAAGAAAGTGAGAGTCGCGGTGAAGGATTTGAGCTAAGAACTGATCAATGGGGTGGGATTCGTGCATCGAAAGGGATTCTCATCACGACTGAACATGCAGCAAATGCCCATGGCAATCAACTGGATCGCAATCATCTACAAAAAAATATAGAAAAGTTTTTAGCTACAAATACAGCCATTAAAAATGCAGCGAAAGCGCATCAAGCCACAGAACCAGAATTAGCAGTTCAAGAATCATTCAAAAATGAATTACCTGATTGGGATGGGGGTGATGAAACAGCATATATTGCAATTGCTGCAACAGACGCAGTTATTTTAGATGCTGAGAAAGGGCTTATTGCTCAAGCGAAAACAAATCTTGATTTAAGTGCTGAACAGAATGTTCAGATTTTTTCAGGGCGAGGTTTTTTTGCGAATGTTTTAGACAAAATTTCGTTATTTGCAAAAGCGGCGGGTATTAAAATCAAAGCTGGCCAAGGGCCTATTGAAATCGAATCACAAGCTGATGCAATCAAACTTGCATCGCAGGAATTGCTGCATATTTATGCCATCAATGATTTTGTTAAAGTTGAAAGTGGAAAAGGAATATTACTGGCTTCTGGTGGAGGCTATATCAAAATTGAAAATGGCAATATCGATCTTGTTTGCCCAGGGAAAATAAGTTTAAAAGCAGGTCAAATACAAACGATGTCGGGTAGTACATTAAGTACAGATCTAGGGGTCATGCCAAAATTGCAGATGGATTATGATGAGCAATTTGTGATTCGAAATAAAGTGGGTGCAGCCATGCCAAATACTCAATACCGTATTAAAACCGATGAAGGAAAAGTGATTGAGGGGGTAACTGACGCCGAAGGGAAGACTGAAAAAGTGACAGGCATGTCAATGACTAAAGCTGTTTTAACCATATTGGGATAAATAAATGATTCAAGAATTAAAATGTAATCTATTCACAATCTCTATAATAACAAGTACTTACTCATGGGCAGATTCTACATCTGGAGAAGGTTATACAATGATAAATAACGATAAAAAAAAGATCTGGTGCATAGGCCGATATGCGGTTGAAGTTCCTGCGGAAGCACGCTTTTATGAACAACTTGATCATTATGATTCTTTTAAAATAGAAACATTAAATAAAAAAGCGTCAAGAGCTGATTTTGATCAAGCCGTAGCAAAATCACTAAAAATATATACTGGCGGTGATGCCGTTGTTGTTAATGACTTTCCTGTTGTACAAGGATCTGAAAGTTCGGTGAGCAAAATTATTTTAGGAAACTTAGATCCTTCGATTTCTAAAGTCGTTCATGTAAGAGCATTTGTTTTAGACAAGGGCTTCTTGTTTTCCATCGAGGGTAAATATTCCCCGAAGTTTGAAAATGAAAGTAAAGAGGCAATTCAAAATTTAGTTAAAAATTTAAAAATGCGCCAAGATAATATGATTCCAAAAGAAAAAGGCTTTTGTATAAAAAATGGCTTTATTCATGATGAGGGTAAAAAGTATCGTTTTACATCTCAACGCCTAATTCTAGATTTCCCACAATACCCATCTGTAGATATCAGTTTTGAAAGTGAATCTGTGTATGAAAATGATGGTGGTTTAATGAAAAGAACGCAAAATAATTTAAAAGAACAAGGTGTTTTATCAAAAGTGTTTTCAAACATTAAAACTGTTAGAAAAGGTTCTAAAAAAATAAATCAATTTGATGGCGAAGAGTGGCTCGTCAGTGCACCGATGAAAGGTAAAAATGGAATCGATGCAATCTGGGCTTACTCAGGAATCGCAAATAATAATTTATATCCTTCGTTTCAACTTAATCTCACCAACGGGCGTGACTCAGGGACTCATAGTGCGAGCATTTCAAATTTCGAAGCTGAGAGGATGTATTCAGAAATACTAAAAAGCATAAGATTATTCTAAAAGGTTAAATTATGAGTTCAACGGACAGCTATCATCATAAAGACTATGCTAAAGAATCGATCGGTAATGACTATGTTTCACAATTGACACCCACTGAAGTGCCTACAACCTGTGAAGTCACCACAAGTAAGTATGTTGTACCTATTATTTTTATTCCTGGCATTATGGGTTCTAATCTCAAAAATGGTAAAACAAAAGTATGGTATCCGCCAAATTTAAAGCTCAGTGAAACGGGGCATATTCTTGCTGAACTTGTGATGGGACTATTTAGAAGTGCGAGTTCACGTCAAG
>JASLIY010000238.1 GCA_030152675.1 Acinetobacter sp. | reverse complement strand
GTTGAATGTTCAGACCATGTTGGGAAGTTTTCAGCATAGAGTGCGAATTTTTCTTGCAAGCCTTTCACCACGTCTTGGTCTTCATAAAACAAGACCGTACCAAAACCTGCAATAAAGCTATTCATTCGGTTCTGAGTCGATTCAAATGCAGCTTCAGGCACCACTTTACGTAGCGTTTCTAAAACGATGTTCCAAAACTTCTCATGCGACTCACCAAACAAGATCACAGCACGTGATGATTGTGAGTTAAATGCAGATGGGCTGTGTTTGATGGCATCTTTGATGATTGCTTCAAGCGCATTTTGTTCAAGTTTTACATTTTTACCAATTGCATAAATGGTACGGCGTTGTTTGATTTGATCTAGAAATGACATAATTATTTCCCTACACAATGTTGGTGATCTTTTTGAAGTTAGCGCTATTTTATAAACCGAATGAATCTCAGTCACGCATATAGATATTACATTGTGTTGCATAATTAGGACGACTAGAGCAAAACCTAGTCAGACTGACACGCCCCACAATAAAAAGAGCATGGTGTTTAAATAACACCATGCTCTTTTATAGACCCGTACTGGCTAAACACTTAACTCATCCAAATGAGCAAAGTGCTGTATTACTTGTCAGTTTCAAACAAGGCGGCCACAAATGCTTTGGCTGAAAATGGACGGAGATCATCGATCTTTTCACCCACACCAATAAAGCGAATTGGTACATGTGTACGACTGGCGATATTAAACAACACACCACCTTTGGCGGTTCCATCCAATTTAGTAATGGTTAAACCAGTTAAACCGACCACCTCATCAAACAATTCTACTTGGTTAATCGCATTTTGGCCTGTACCAGCATCGACCACCAACATGATTTCATGCGGTGCAGTCGCATCGATCTTTTGCATCACACGTTTAACTTTCTTCAACTCTTCCATCAAGTTGCTTTTGTTATGTAGACGCCCTGCTGTATCAGCGATCAGAACATCAACACCCTTGGCGCGTGCACTTTCAAAGGCATCAAAAATCACCGAAGCACTATCGGCACCGTGACCTTGAGACACGACTGAGATTTGATTGCGCTCACCCCAGATTTCGAGTTGCTCAGTTGCTGCAGCACGGAAAGTATCACCTGCCGCAAGCATGACTTTTTTACCTTCGCCTTGTAAGCGCTTGGCCAGTTTACCAATGGTCGTGGTTTTACCAACACCATTGACCCCCACCACCAAAATCACAAATGGATTTTTATTGGGATCGATATGCAATGGCTTCACACGTGGCGCAAGCAAGTTAACCAACTCTTCTTGTAAGGCTTTATACAAAGAATGTGAGTAGATCAAGTCACCACGTGCAGTACGTTCGGTCAGGTTTTGAATAATGGTTTTGGTCGCCTCAACACCAATATCAGCCACCAACAATTGTTCTTCAACTTCTTCGAACAACTCATCATCGATCTCTTTACCACCGATCAAGATGTTGACCATACCATCCGCAAGATTCTTACGCGTTTTGGTCAAACCAGCTTTCATTCGACTAAAGAAACCACCTTTCTCAGTCTCTGAGGCGGTATCTTGATCGCTATTTTGAGCCTGCGTATCAGACTCGGTGCTGTCTAGCGCTGCTGGGCGCGTGCTCGTTGCCGGAGTCTCAACCTGCTGTTTTTCAACGATCGGGACATCAACGGCTGCTAAACTGGGTAAAGTGACATCATCATCACCAATATCCGCATCAATCAAAAATTTATTTTGCTGTTGTTGCATGCCGATTCCTTGAAAAGCACCGCGTTAAAAACGCTGAGTTTAGCATAATTTCCACGTTTTTTTGCCTGCTAAATATCACAGCAAAACTGCTACAAAAGGCAACAGGGCTTCAATTGCAATCATCTTGATTTAAATATAGTTTTTTAAAGCAATGATTCGATTAAAAGCGTGAGATTTCAACTGGTGTATTTTGACACTTTTTATTTTAATAAATGGATACTTTTTAAAAGACAATGTGCAATTTTATGCTTGAGCCTCAGCGCCATTGTTCCAACACTGAGTCGTGCTGAGCCCCAAAGTCAACTGACACGTTCTACTTTTGAGACAACGCTCAGCAACGGCCTCAAAGTGATTATTCGTGAAGACCAGCGTTCACCGATCGTCATGACACAAATTTGGTACGCTGTGGGCAGTAGTGATGAATCAGGCAATGTCTTAGGCATCTCTCATGCACTCGAACACATGATGTTTAAAGGCACGCAGAAAGTGCCCAATGATGAATTCACCCGTCTCAGTCGCATGTATGGGGGACGAATCAATGCTGCGACCAATACCAATTACACCCAGTATTATCAACTCTACCCCAAACGTTATTTCCCTTTAGCGCTAGAGCTTGAAGCGGATCGTATGCGCAATTTAGTGCTACGTCAGGAGGATTTTGAACCTGAAATTAATGTGGTGATGGAGGAACGTCGGCAAAGAACCGATGACAATCCACGCAATCTCGCCTTTGAACGATTTAAATGGATCACTTATCCGACCAGTCATTATCGACAACCTGTGATCGGCTATATGAAAAACCTAAAGAATATCCAACTTAAAACGCTCAAGCAATGGTATCAAACTTGGTATGTGCCCAATAATGCGACCTTGGTGATCGTCGGTGATGTGGATGCGGAACAGGCACTGAACCAAGTTAAAAAATACTTTGATGCCATTCCCAAAGGCGTTTTGCCTGATCGTAATGATGTTTTAGAGTATGACCGGGTTGGCTATCGCCACATGGAGATCAACCTGCCAGTACATGTCCCCAATCTTTATATGGCATGGAATGTCAGATCCTTAGCCACGGCGAAAAACCCTCAGGATGCCTATGCACTCACCATCATTCAGGCACTCCTCGATGGCGGCATTTCAGCACGCTTACAAGATCGCTTGGTCCGCGATAAAAAAATACTCACTGCCATCAATGTCAGTTATAGCCCCTACAATCGTGGCGATACGGTCTTTAGTATTACCGCCGTTCCCGCGACAGCGGTCAGTCTACAACAAGCACAACAAGCCATTGAAAATGAAATGAACTTGTTTAAAAAAGAGTTGGTTGAACAAGCGGAGTTAGATCGGGTCAAAGCCAATTTCGTCTCCAATCTGGTCTATGGACAGGATGATATCGCTGCGCAAGCCACAATGATTGGCAACTTGGAGGTCAATGGGCTTCCTTATCGTTTGGTCGATGAACTGCCCAAACATTATGATCAAGTCACCCCCCAAGACTTACTTCGCATCGCCAATGTTTATTTTGTTCGAGAAAACTTAAGCACTCTCTATCTCAGCCCTGAAAATGAAAGTGCGCAAAAATGAAAAATTCCAATAAGGCCATCCGCATGTTTTACGATTCTTATTCTTCTGCTCGAGTTCGACAGCTTATACTTCTCAGTCTAATTGGTCTTGCATTCTCCTCCAGCACATGGGCTGAATTTGAGCGTGATAATATCGAATCTGAGCCCAACTATACCCCTCTACATGCCTTAAACCAGCTACAGAGCCTGAAGAACCTCAAGCCACAACAACATTATCAAGCGCCATTCGTCCAGGAACTCCCCACCACGCATCAGGTCCGCACCTTATTTGTTGCCAGCCAATCCTTACCCATCGTAGATATTCAACTGACCTTCAATGCGGGCTCTGCGCAAGATCAACGCATTGAAGCTGGCTTATACGGCCTTTCCAATATGGCTGCTCGACTCATGACCGAGGGCACGGATCAATACTCGGCCAAACAAATCGCCGATATGTTTGAAAAACTCGGCGCTCGTTTTAGCGTGAATGCTTATCGCGATATGTTTGTGGTGCGTTTAAGAGTTCTTTCAAATCCCGAAAAATTACAACCCGCTATCGATTTGATGCTGCATTTAATCAACCATGCCACCTTTCATCACAGCGGCTTAAATCTGATCCTCAACAATACCAATGTCGGTCAGAAACAAGTTCGAGAGAACCCCAATCGCTTGATGAATATCCAATTCTACCGCACGGTCTATGGACAACATCCTTATGCAGAACCGATTGTAGGCACCAATGGCAGCATCAAAAAAATTACCCCAGCTCACCTCATCCAGTTTAGAAATACATTTTTAGTGGCACAAAATATGAACATTGCCATGACAGGTGATCTCAAGTCTGAACAAGCCAACAAAATCGCCAACCACATCAGCCAAAGTATCAACCAAGGTCATGCCGCACCCGCACTCACGCCTGCGCTTGAACAAAAAGATTTGAATATTCATTTTATTCCGTTCAATTCCAGCCAAGCGCACGTCATGCTGGGACACTTGGCGATCGCACGCAATGATCCTGACCGAATCGCACTTGAAGTCGCCAATCAACTCTTCGGTGGCAGCGGATTTAATTCAATTTTGATGAAAGAACTACGCGTCAAACGCGGCTATACCTATGGAGCCTATAGCGCCTTAACCTCAACTCAAGCACGTGGTTTGTTTAGCTTTAGTTATTCAACACAACAAGATCAACTGATGGATAGCATCCAAGTTGCACATCAGGCGATGATTGATTTTGTCAAACAGCCTATTCGCAGCAAAGATTTAGAGGAAACCAAAGAAGGAATGCTACGCTCTTTCCCAATGAGCTTTAGTAGCAATGACAGTATCAATGCACAAATTGCGGCGATTGGGTTTTATCAACTACCGAGCGACTATCTGAGTGATTATCAAAAACAACTAAGTCAGATCACCCCTAAACAAGTTCAAGCCGCAATTAAAAAACACCTACATCCAGATCGACTGAGCATGGTCATTGTCGCCAAACAACTCGATGAAACTGCACTGCGAGCGATGTTGCAATCACAACTTAACCCGACACCAGACGCGCCCAAACCCTAATGGCAGCAACAGACACCGACAAGCAGACCTTATAAGGAGATTGCTGAAGTTTTAGCCCCTAAACTCTGGGTTCGAAACTGCGACCTTATTGACCTTCCGCTTTTGCTGCTGGGTATTCAACAATCCGATTCGCTTCTTGCTGCTGTGCAAACATTAACTTCATATAATCGCCTGCAGTGATTTTTTCTTGTGCTAAGAACTGCTTGGCGAGTTGCTGTGTATTGGGATAGCGTGCTTGTTTCGAAAGTAAAACGACTTTGTTGATTTTTTCATTTTCAACCGGCTTCAGCAGCATGATCGTTGCTTTCGCCAAAAATACCATAATGATCACAATCATGAGCACATGAAAAACATTTTCAATTTTAAACTTTAATTTTAATAAATTAAAAAACTCTTCAAAAATAAGCATGAACTACCTCTAATTAGAGATAGTTTAATCATGCAGACCGAAAAAATACAGCTTTGATTGGGTTCATGCATCGCACTTGTGCAGCAGAGCAACAACTCTCCCATACAAAGCGATGCTCAGTTATTCATGGAATACGACCCGAGCCACTGAAAAATATAAAATAATAGTGATAATGATCAGCGTGAGAATCACCGCAAAGATACTCAAACCACTTTCAGCATGTGCCGGATGTAAATCATCGTCATCAGCAAGACGACGTAACTCCCCATCATAGACGGCGTAAAATTTATTTTTTTGCATTACATCTAGAGTTTTGGTATAATCAAACACTCTTTTTCGCTGTGCGATACAAAAATCTCCTAGATGAATCTCTTGATGAAAGACGGCATCATCGAGCTGTTTTCGATGAAACTGTGCTAAAGCAACAATTTGAGATTCGATTAAAGGTTGATCAAAGCTAAATCCATCTATTGTATTTATCATGTTGTTCTCCTTTTTCGTTATTCCGATATTAAGTTTAATAAAAATTATTTTTGTTTAATGTTTAGTCGTGTAATCTAGTGATATCCACAATGAATCAGTTTTTGGGTTGACAAAAGTCTCAGACTGTAATATTAGTTTAATATAACTTTGTCAAACTACTATGAAGGCTCTAAGTAGCCAAAGTTTTGCAATCATAATTACAATAAGGAGTTTACTATGATTCAACAATTCTCTCACCGTGATTTAGAACACATCTATGTGTCTGCTGTTAATACAATTCAATCAGAAATGAACTTTGTAGATGCAGTTCAACAGTTAGAAGATGCAGCACATGCTGGACACGGCAAAGCAGCAACGTTTTTAGCTGAACTTTATTATCAAGGTTTTCGCGTAGAACGAGATTCTCTTAAAGCACAATACTGGCAAAAGATGGCCACCATGCAAGCATAATCAAACGTCACTTAGGTGGCGTTTTTTAATGGCAGTTCAAAGCCAAATCAAGTCCTCATAATATATGCTTACGATTATGTATCATCTCGCAACTGAAGTAATATTTAAATCCATTACAATGAGTTAAATTAGATTCATCCAGTATGATCCTCATGAAAAAATATCTACATCTTCAGCCCGTCTCTAAGCAATTGATCACTAAAATTTCCATTTTAAAAACCTTGATGTATTGCGGTGTATTATGGGGTTTATACCATGAGGGTTGGGCGATTAAGTCTGATCAAAATGAAAATATCTTTCCATTTTGGTTTAACTCAGTTCAAGCCCATCGCTATGCGAAAATCCATTGGCCCAACTACCAACCACGTAAAATCACCCCACAAGATTTCGAAAAGTCCCTCCTCCCCACCTTGTCACGTTTCAATGTTGTTCCCGCTTTGTATAATTCATCCACCCAAAAGTTTAAACTTTCAACATTGCAAATGCGCCACTTCTTTTTTAATCAACCCACTTTACATCTTGCCTAACACTCCACTTCACGTCATAAGCGTGTTAAATTAAAGCTGTTGTATATTTTCGATTTATTCCATTAAGCCAATTGACTAGAGTTTAGTTTCCACTGAGTACTCAACGCTATAAAGTCAGTATTTATAAAATATATATTTTGAAGCATTTTTAAGTTTAAAGAAGCAAGGAAGAATGTAGATGACTACAGTTGCCAATGTATTACAAAATAAAACCTCTCAAGACATCACCACAATTTCGCCTGATGCGACCGTACTGTCTGCCATCACCTTGATGGCCAGCAAGGGCATCGGTGCAGTTGTAGTGGTACATAATCAACAAGTGGTGGGGATTATTTCAGAACGAGACTACACACGTAAAATTGCCTTGATGGAGCGAAGCTCTGCACAAACCACCGTTTCTGAAATCATGACCAGTAAAGTGATTACCGTGAGTCGTAATCATCGTGTCGAAGAATGTCTCGACTTAATGACGGATAAACATCTGCGCCATTTACCTGTGGTAGAAAATGAGAAATTGATCGGTTTAGTGTCTATTGGCGATTTGGTCAAAGCGACGATGGAGGATCAGAAGAAACTGATTCAACAGCTGCAACAGTATATTTCAGGCTGAGTAAAAGCCAAGTTAATGAGCATTTTAGTCTTCGAAAGTTTCTACAAAAAAATGAGCAATGCTAAGTTTAGCATTGCTCATTTTTTCTCGTACCTCACTTAAAGCATTGCGATGGAACTCTAATGCCGTAAGCGATTTTCAATCTAAATCGAATTAATGCAAATCGAGCTTATGCGCAACGTAGTCAGCATCTTTGTCACCACGTCCGGATAGATTCACCACAATATTCATATCCTGACCAAGTTTTGGTGCTTCACGAAGTGCCCATGCAACTGCATGTGAACTCTCAAGCGCAGGGATAATCCCCTCTACACGTGAAAGCGTCATAAAAGCATCCAAACATTCTTGATCCGTCGCAGTTGAATACTCGACTCGACCCAAGTCTTTGAGCAAACTATGCTGCGGCCCAACACCAGGATAGTCCAATCCAGAAGCAATCGAATGCACCGGCAAAGGCTCACCCTGCTCATCTTCCAAGACATAGCATGCCATACCATGAATTTGGCTTGGTTTACCTAAAGTCAGCGTGGCTGAATGTAACGCGGTATCTAAACCATGACCTGCGGGCTCTACGCCAACCAGTTTTACAGCGGGTTCATTTAAGAAAGCACTAAATGCACCCAAAGCATTTGACCCACCACCAACACAAGCCACCACATAGTCTGGATTGCGCTGGAAGCGTTGTTCAGCCTGTTGCTTGATTTCTTCACCAATAATGCATTGGAAGTCTCGCACCATTTTCGGGAAAGGATGAGGACCAACCACCGAACCAATGGCATAGATGAAGTTTTTAGGGTCTTTTAAATACTCATCAAATGCACTATCCACTGCATCTTTCAAGGTTGCAGTACCACGCGTCACACTGATCAAATTCGCACCCAGAATTTTCATCTTCACGACATTTGGGTGTTCTTTTTCAATATCTACTTGGCCCATGTGAATCTCACACGGAATCCCAACCAGTGCACAGGCAGTTGCCAATGCTACGCCATGTTGACCGGCACCTGTTTCAGCGATGACCTTGGTTTTACCCATATACTTTGCCAGTAACGCCTCACCCAAACAGTGGTTGATCTTATGTGCACCCGTATGGTTAAGATCTTCACGCTTTAAATAAATCTGCGCACCACCCAATTGTTCAGAAAGACGTTTGGCATAAAACAACGGACTTGGTCGTCCGACATAATGTGCCAGCAAGTCAGAAAGCTCATTTTGAAATTCAGCAGTATGTCGAATCTGTTCATAGGCTTGATTAATTTCATCCATTGCCTCTTTAAGATGAGGTGGTATAAATTGCCCCCCATAACGGCCAAAAAAACCATTTTCATCAGGCAAAGCCATACCATTAATCTGATGATCCATTCGATCCCCTCACTTTCACGTTACTGCTTATGATATTGATTAATTGAAGTCCAACTCATCGCATGGCACTGATGCTGTGCCACACGGTTGGTGATGTTTTAAATGTATGCTTTAGAATGAATTTATTCAATGCTGTATCTTCAATGCACGACATTTAGATAAAGACTATCTTGCTAAATACTTGGTCAACTCTTCAATGCCTTTTAAAGTCATCGGATACATATGAGATTCAAAAAGTTGTTCAATCAAACCAATTGTATGCGTGTAATGCCAATAGGCTTGTTCTTCAGGATTCAGCCATGCGGTCTTTTCAAAGTGCTGGCGCAATCGGCGTAACCAGACTTCACCAGACTCATCATTCATATATTCGACTGAACCACCTGCTGTCTTCAGCTCATAAGGCGCCATGCTGGCATCACCCACCACAATGACACGGTAATCTTTGCCATAGGTATTGAACAAGTCCCAGGTACTCATTCTTGAGGCTGAACGACGATGATTGTCTTTCCAGACATAGTCATACAAGCAGTTATGAAAATAAAAATACTCGAGTGTCTTAAACTCAGATTTAGCCGCACTAAACAACTTTTCACATTGTGCGACATGTGCATCCATCGAGCCACCAATATCAAATAGCATCAGCACTTTCACGCGATTACGTCGCTCAGGAACCAATTGCACATCCAACACACCCTGCTTCGCCGTTTCACGAATTGTGCCTTGGATATCCAACTCTTCAGCAGCACCTTGACGCGCAAATTTACGTAAACGACGCAATGCCAGTTGCATATGTCGCGTGCCTAAGATTTGCTCATCATCTAGGTTCTGATATTTACGTTGCTCCCAAACCTTCACCGCAGAGCGCTTACGCCCAGGCCCACCGATTCGAACACCTTCAGGATGATCGCCATAGGCACCAAATGGGGATGTCCCCCCAGTACCAATCATTCGATTGCCACCTTGGTGTTTCTTGTGCTGCTCACGAAGACGCTCTTCAAGCATTTTCATTAACTCTTCTAATGAGCCTGCTTTGGTCAGTGCTTCACGCTGCTCAGGCGTCAAATGCTTTTCTAGTAATTCAAGATCCAACCAATCTTTGGGTATTTTTTTTACTTGGTTGAGCAGGTCATCTAAATCAAAGCTTTCAATCCCATCAAAATAATCTTTCATGGCACGATCAAATTTATCAAAGTATCTTTCATCTTTGACCATCACCGTCTTGGCCAGTTGATAGAAATCTTGTTGATCGGCAAAGACTACTCCCTCGCTCACCGCTTGATTAAGATCAATCAATTCTCGTGTGCTTACGGGTACACCATATTTTCTTAAAATATAAAACAATCGCACAAACATTGGCGAAAAGTTCCTTTTAAATATCAGACATGTAGTTAATCTTGATGCGCTGATGTTACAAAGGCGCTCAATCTTTACCCATGATCGTGTTTATCAAAATTTGTATGAAAAAGCATTATCTGAGATTGTAAAAACGATGTAAAGGTAAAAGCCCTATTCATCGCCTATTTTACTGTTAAAGACTGAATTTACATCATTTTTAAAGTTTTTTGTCAGCAAAAAAAAGCCCACATTTCTGTGAGCTTTGATCACTAACTCAGTCTAATCATAAAAATCAGGACTGAATTGAGTTATATTCTTGATTTAAAAAGTCAGAGCAGATTAACCAACGACTTTGATGCTGCTTGCTTGTGGGCCTTTTTTGCCGTTGGTTACTTCGAACTCAACACGCTGACCTTCGTTTAATACTTTGAAACCGTCGCTTTGGATTTCGCTGTAATGAGCAAAAACGTCTGGACCTGAATCTTGTTGAATAAAACCAAAACCTTTAGTTTCGTTAAACCATTTAACAGTACCAGTTACAATATTAGACATACTTAATCCTAAAATTTAAAATTGAATCGACTCTTAATAACATACGAATTTGAAATAATGATGAAACTGAATCATCAGCAACGAAGGATTAAAATATAAACCACGAACTAAAAGATACTGCTACAGACTATTTACTCAATACTACTTACTAGAGTGCATTAAAAAACTCACCGAAGCGAGCTTTCAAATTGAGTTAAGTACGCAAGCGCGCACCGTCAACTACAGCGCAAATATGCCATATATGCCGTGCTAGGTCAATAGAGCTGAATTGCCTTTCATGCAGCAACACGCTACTATTTTCACAAATTTAATACTTGTTTGTAGTTATGTCTGACTCTCAGTTAACTTTAAGTGAATACCTTACTCGCGTCCAAAATACTATTCATCAGAGTTTCAACCAAAGTGTCTGGATTCAAGCTGAAATTCGCAATTTAAATATAAAAAATGGTCATTATTACTTTGAACTTTCAGAAAAAGACCAAGAGACCGACAAAGTCATTGCCAGTTGTAAAGCAACTCTTTGGAAATTTATCGCCGTTAAGATCGTTGCAAAATTTGAACGTGAAAGTGGCATCACCCTATCTCGTGATTTAAATGTGCTGATCAAAGTCAAAGCACGCTTTGATCCTCAATATGGATTTTCATTGAGCATTGAGGAGATTGACTCAAGTTATACCTTGGGTGATCTTGCACGGCGCTATCAACAAATCTTGCATCAGCTTGAACAAGCCGGCTTATTAGGTCGAAATAAAGCTCTGGCCGCGCCTTTTGATCTACAACACATTTTGGTGATTGCTCCTGAAAATGCAGCCGGGTTGGGTGACTTTCAAAAAGATGCGCTGAGTTTAGAGCGCGCAAATTTATGTCATTTTGTTTATCAAACCGCAACCTTTCAAGGCAACACTGCTGCAAAAAGCATTTGCGAAGCACTCAGTCAGAGCTTACGCCAATGGGCCCAAGATTATCATGTGGCTCCCGACTTGATCGTGATCATTCGCGGTGGCGGTGCAGTGAATGATTTGGCCTATTTAAATGACTTTGATTTGGCCGCTTTGCTGTGTAAGCGCTCCATTCCAATCTGGGTCGGGATTGGGCATGAAAAAGACAAAACGATTTTGGATGAAATCGCGCATCGTTCATTTGATACCCCCAGCAAAGTCATCGCGGGTATACGCCACTTAATCGTAGAACGAAGCCAAGAAGTGATTGAATCTTTTCAGAAAATCAAATTGCTCTCTCAACACCAAATCACAGCATATCAAAATCAGAATGACCAACTGTTGCAAGCCATCAGAGCACAAGCACAAAATACGGTGAATGATGCGACAAAAGCCATGCAACTCTGTAAAAGCTCAACACAATATTTTGCGCAGCAGCAGATTAAATATACGCATCACAACCTTGAAAGTTTAATCAAGCAGACCATGCTGCAACACCCGCGCAGCATCCTCTCCAAAGGCTATGCGATCGTACGTGAAGATGGCAAAGCGATCGGTTCGGTACAACATATTCAGGGCAACAAAATTCAGGTTCAACTTCAAGATGGCAACCTATATGCCGATCTCACACAGGTAGTTATTCATGAGCAATAAAGACATGACGTTTAAACAAGGCTATGAGATTCTCAAGAAAAATGCAGCCTTGCTCGAATCCCAACAAGAACCCGATATCGACAACCTCATGAGCTTGGTTGAAGAGTCAATGCAGGCCTACAAAGCCTGTAAATCTCGTGTGGATCAAGTACAACAAGCCCTCAACGAAACATTTAAAGATAACCAGCAAAGTACTTAAAGCAACTGACCTGAGTACTGAAAACCTCTCTGTATTGAGAATCTCT
Source organism: Acinetobacter sp. (assembly GCA_030152675.1). GTDB lineage: Bacteria > Pseudomonadota > Gammaproteobacteria > Pseudomonadales > Moraxellaceae > Acinetobacter. The sequence goes on along the minus strand of JASLIY010000238.1, from coordinate 151 downwards.
CATCATGGCAGACGCTTTAAATACCCAATAAAAAACGGGCGATCTCTTTGGATATCGCCCGTTTTTTATTGGTGGAATTGTAAATTAACGACGCGACATAAATGCCAAGCGTTCCAACAACTGCACATCTTGCTCATTTTTAATCAAAGCA